>NZ_JAGDQK010000026.1:0-34205 GCF_017498755.1 Bacillus sp. XF8
TCTAGAGCGAAAGGATAGGTAGGCAGTGGCACCCGGCTATATTGCCCATCCGCAAACAAATCTGAATAATTCAATTCATATCCCTGAACAAACAAATCTGCCACCGTAAAAAGGCTTTCCATATATTCTTCCTTGTTTACTTCACACTGATGGATGCAGTGGTTGCCAAACTTCTTTAAAGCAAGCTGTTCTCTATGTTCTCTCTCATGGACAACATGAGTAAATAAAGAGGAAACAGCTTTACGCTCAAGCCATTTTGTTAATTGTGCAACCATATCTTGCTGATTGTATACTACGCAGGCTAGACGATGTTTAAAATGCTGTCGACCCATCAATAAGGTGTAACAAATATCCCCTATATCCGCTTTATTATCCTTACTATAATCAATCAACTGCTGGGCTTGCCTTTGCAAAGCTTTCTCAGATCGAGCCGACAGCACCAATAGATAAGCTGGCTGATTTGGATGTTTGCGAATTAACTCAGGTGCCTCTTCAATCACCATATGGGCATTAGTACCACTCACTCCAAAAGAACTAACAGCAGCACACCGTTTAACCCCTGGTTTGACCTCCCATTCTTTTAGCTCAGTATTCACAAAGAAGGGACTATCCTTAAATTGAATATTGGTATTTCCCTGTTCAAAGTGTAGTGAAGGGGGGATTTTTTTATGTTTTAAAGCCAATAGAATCTTAATAACACCAGCAATTCCAGCAGCCATTTGTGCATGGCCAATATTAGTTTTAATTGAGCCTATGGCACAATAAGCCTTCTGATCTGTGTAATGTTGAAATGCTTGTGTCAATGCCTGATATTCAATGGGATCCCCCAATTTAGTTCCTGTACCATGCGCTTCTACCATCTGAATTTCCGCTGGATTGATACCAAATTTATCATAGACAGCTCGTTCCAACCGCAACTGAGAACGAAGGCTAGGTGCTGTAATCCCATTGGTAGTACCATCTTGATTTATACCAGAACCCCGAATCACTCCATAAATGTGGTCACCATCGGTAATGGCGTCTTCTAATCGTTTAAGTACTACTACACCAACCCCTTCACCTGGAACAAATCCGTTGGCTCTATCATCAAAGGTGTAGCATTGTCCTGTTGGAGATAACATTCCAGCCTGATGCTCTGCTTGATATAACTCCGGTGTGCATTGTATAGATACACCTCCAGCTAATGCCATCTCAATTTCGCCTGTCCATAATCCCTGACAAGCCAAATGCATAGCTACTAGTGAACTGGAACATGCGGTATCTACCGCAATAGCTGGACCTTGTAAATTAAGATAATAGGCAATACGAGCTGGAATGACAGAACTTAGATTCCCCCAAAAAGCTTGTGGCACCTCACGTGAAGGATAGTCGTTCATTAAGTAACGATAATCCCCCTCCTTACATCCTACATAAACACCGCACAATCGATCTTGTATACTTTTTCCAGCATAACCGGCATCCTCTAAGGCTTGCCAGGATGCCATTAAAAATAGGCGTTGCTGAGGATCCATATAGTTTGCTTCTAGCCCTGAAATATTAAAGAACAGTGAGTCAAACTGATCAATATCCTCAATAAAACTGCCTACCTCCCAACGTTTTACGGATTCATCTTTATCACCTGAATGTCTCCAGCGGGATGTTTTGTCAATCAAATTGGTCCCTTTGGCCAAATGCTCCCATAAGACATGCATATTTTCGGATTTAGCAAACTTGCCACTCATACCTACAATGGCAATCGGTTCTTTCTGCCCTCCGTCTAACACCGGCTTCATCTCATGAGCATTCAGTTCTTCTTTAAGCTCTTTCGAATGAACAACAGAAATTGCTTTAGTAGAAGATGTCTCATGTCTCCAAAAAGTAGCAATGGCGTCATAGTAATAGGTCAAAAGAAAATCTGCTAATTGATCAATAGAGCTATAATCAAAGAGAATAGTAGTTTTCAAATCAAGGGAAAAATTCTGATTAATCTCTTGCACCAAATTGATACCACTAATAGAGTCAACGCCGTAATCGCGAAAAGCAGCTTGAAAATCAATAGCTTGTGCTTCAGTCGATAAGACGTGCGCCAAGTGTTCAGCTATCCAATTTTTCAAGGCCGCCGCTATGTGATGATCCTTCATGGTAACAGACAGCTTTTTAGGTTCCCCTTGTTGAACACCAGTTTGTTTTGGTGCATCCGCTTGACGCACTTGACCATTGCTTAAGGCCATAATAATCTGCTGTCCCTTTGCATGGTCTTCTTCCACAGGAAAACGGACCTGTTTAAACCCTTCCTCTTCCAATACTCGTTTCCATCCTTCATCAGATATAGCTGGACCGCCAGGTAGACGCAGTGTATCATCTTGAAATAACCACCAACCTTCCAAAAGACCAAACGTCAGGTGAAGGAATAGAGAATTATCACTAATTTCATTTAAAATCAGCAAACCATCTACCTTTAACAATGCTTTTACCAAGCGTAACGTTTGCGCAACCTCTTTTGTAGCATGAAGAACATTCGTAGCAATGACAACATCATACGTATCAATAGAAATGCCTTGTTCAGCGGCTTCAATTTCTGCATTGTAAACCGCATAGGAGATAAAAGGATAATCTGCTTTAAACTTTTTCTCCGCGTGGATCAGAAACGCTTTTGAGATGTCAGTATAGCAATAGTCCGCTATATGGTCCCCAAAAAGCTTTAGATGTTTCAATACAGTGACACTGGTGCCTCCTGTGCCTGCTCCTATTTCAATAATACGTATACGTGCATCTGGATTTTGGCGTAAATGCTCTTGAACGTGATTAACCACTTTTTGTGCAAGAATTTTGTTAAAATAATCAGCAACAGAATTATTTTGATAGATCCCTTCCACTAGTTCCATCGAAGAATTTGGGAACATAATATCCGTTGCCAGTACCTTACCAGTCAAAATCCGTGGCA
The DNA here is from genome assembly GCF_017498755.1 of Bacillus sp. XF8. NCBI lineage: Bacteria > Bacillati > Bacillota > Bacilli > Caryophanales > Bacillaceae > Bacillus > Bacillus sp. XF8. The sequence continues at coordinate 2,924 of NZ_JAGDQK010000026.1, forward strand.
AAGATTGAAGAGTATGCTCTACCAAAATTGTCTGTGCCTTAGCATCAGGAGAAATTAACCAATGCTGTTTTTGTTGATCCCATACTTCCCATCCATCCTGCCTCTTCTCTAAAGAAGGGTTCACGCTATAGCGATTAAATTCATCACAAACTACCCATCCCCTATCAACTAAAAACTGAAGACTTCGTGCCAACCACTTATGGTAGATAGCAGACAGCTCCAGTTTCTTTTGCATATCCGTTAATGTCATTTGTTGGTCAGTCAAAATACCTAGGGACTGCAATTGTCTTAACAATAAATTTTCAAGCAGTTCATCCATATCATGCATTTGCAGACCATACGATGATAAATCAGTAGTTTCAGTGGTATCATCCCGCTCTGGTACCCAATACCTTTTTTGACAAAAAGGATAGGATGGTAGAGGCACCTTCCTATTTTTTTGATATAGACCTGTCCAATCTAAATCATAACCCTGCACATAAAGCTGAGATATTTTTTCTATATATTCCCAATAGGTATCTTTATATAAAACCGTTCCGTTCAACAAATTATGTATCAACTGTTGCCCGTGATTGATCTGTTCAGAATCTGGTTGAAAATTGTTGGCCCGTTGGTACCACAATCCTCCTTCCTTAAATCCCTCTTTTATTACTTTACACATTTTTTCCCTTAGGTCCGTCAAACCATTGGCAATGAAGGCACAACGAATAGCAAAATGGCTTCGTGCCATCGATAAGGTATAAGCTACTTCTTCTGCGGAATAATGTTCGCCATCAAGCTCCAGCCAATCAACTAGATCGATTAATTTTTGATGTAAAGCTTCTATACTTTTAGCAGAAAACAAAAATAGATAATAGGGCTTGGATATTGATGATATAGTTTGAACCGGTTGATCTATCCATTCCTCAATAATTATATGGGCATTGGTCCCATTAGAACCCAACGCATTTAAACCTGCCCTTAAGGGCACACCAGGATGTGATTTCCACTGACGCAATGCGTTATTAAGCATAAAAGGACTGTTATTTAAAAGGTGATCTTGATCCTGTGCGACTGGAAGGTTGGGCGGTAACATGTGATATTTCATTGCCATTAGAATCTTAAATAAACCAGCCATCCCAGCTGCTAGTGTGGCATGACCGATGTTAGGCTTATGGGAACCGATAACACAAAATCTTGACTTATCCGTAAACACCTTAAATGCTTCAGACAAAGCCTTTAATTCCATTAAATCCCCTAACATTGTGCCTGTACCATGGGCTTCGATATAGCCTATCGTTTCAGGAGGAATTTGCGATTTAGAATAGACTTCTTGGATTAATTCCTTTTGGGAAGCGACACTTGGCGCTGCCATCCCATTCGTTCTACCAGCCTGGTTAACCGCAGATCCCTTAATAACTCCATAGATATGATCCTTGTCTCTCACCGCGGCATCCAAGCTTTTTAACACGATTACACCCACACCTTCACCCAAAACCATACCATTAGCCTGGGGATCAAAGGCTTTACACTGACCATCTGGCGATAATAAACCAGCCTGAGAAGACATCACAAAAAATTCAGGCGTGCTTGCAATAAAAACCCCTCCAGCTAGTGCCATTTCCGATTCACCCTTGCGGATACTATCACAAGCTAAATGAATCGCAACCAAAGAGGATGAACAAGCCGTATCTAATGTCAGGCTAGGTCCTTTAAAATTAAAAAAATAAGAAATTCGTGATGCCAACATAGACATTTCATTACCCCAAAAAGTGTAAGTATTCATTTCATTCAATAATCTCGTCCGGTAGTCGGATGTTCGTCCTCCTATAAACACGCCCACCTTCTTCCCCGCCAATTTTTCAACAGGGTAATCGGCGTCCTCAATGGCTTTATAGGTTTCCTCCAAACAGAGGCGTTGTTGCGGGTCCATTCGTTCTGCTTCCTCTGAAGAAATATCAAAGAAACTGGCATCAAATTGATCAATATGCGACAACATGCCTCCCCACTTACTGACTGACTGATTTTTCCGATCTGCCTGCGGCGTATAGTAAACCTTCTCATCCCAACCTGAACGTTGAATTTCTTTAATGCAACATTCTCCCGCTTTAAGATGAGACCACAGATCCTCAATATTTTCAGAATCAGCAAACTTCCCTGATAGCCCAATGATCGCAATATCCATGGATGAATCTTCGTCTATAGTAACCACAGACGAGCAGTTTTTTTCATCCTCCGAATATAATCCCGTTATATGTTCAGCCAATTCAGGAATACCACGAAAATCAAATATTACTTCAACACCCAACTCTAACCCCAGGCTGTTATTAACAGCTTCAACAAAGTCTACTGCTTTAATAGAATTTATACCCAGTTCAAGAAAACTTTTATTGAGATCAATAGGCTGATCTTGCTCTCCCACTACCTTAATAAACTCCTCAATTAATTTCTCTTTAATCTGGTAATGCCCCCCTTGATTGCACTTCATTTTCCTATTCACTCCTCCTCTCTAAGTAAAAAAGCAAGTATATGCTCAGCAACCTCCTGCCAACGGGGTTCCAACATTATGTCATGGCCCATTTGTGGAAAAATAACTGGCTCTGTCTGATAAAAACGGCCAATAGACTGAGTAGTCTTTTTTGAGATCATACTATCCTCATCAGCGCCCAGTACCAAAAGAGGAACTTGAGCTATTGTCTTCTTGGGTACCACACGTTTTAGGCAATCACGGCTGGCTTTTGTCGATTCCGGTTGTAGCTTCCGATTTAAAGATTGCCTTTCTTCTGGCGTTGCATCATGTAAAAATAAATCCACTGGAAAGGAAGTAATTTTCCCCTGATTATATAAGGTAATTTGACGAAATTTCTTAGAGTGCATCAATAATAGCCGCAAAAAATCTTTTAGCATCCCCCCAGGTGGAATTGAAGCCATGAGCACAGCCGCTTCAATCCTTTGTGGATGCTGATGCATTATTTTTTGTACCACTGCTCCTCCCATGGAATGACCAATAATAATAGGTTTCTGTTCAAGAGTTTGCAGCACACGGTATACATCTTCTACATAGTCATCCATAGTAAAGGTATGTAATTTTTCGCGCCCTTCACTTCGACCGTGTCCACGAAAGCTTAAAGCATAGGATTGAAAACCATGGGCCTGAAAAAAAGGAAGGAAATGTTCCTTCCAGCACCAAGCAGCATGATTTGCCCCATGAACAAAGAGAAGCGGTGACGTTCTAGGCATACCTATGGGGGTGGTTTGAATAACTTCAAGTTCTCCCATATAGTCTCTTCCTTTCTATTGAAACTCAAAGAAATTCCGTTGATTTTTTCGCATGCGAAATTCAATAAAATGTTTCTGATTTAATTGAAGATAAATATTGTTCTTACGCAGATACTCCATCGTTTGTCCCGGTGGCATACCAAATGAATGCCCAGGATAGATATGAACATCATCTTTTATTTCTGTTTTTAATCTTTGTATGCTAAGATACATCGCTTCTGGCAAATCGCCATCCCTAGGACAAACACCACATCCTTCTGTAAACAAAGTATCACCTGTAAAAAGGCTTTTTTCTAACTTAAAACACATGCTACCCATTGTATGTCCAGGAGTTAACAAGCAATAAAATGGCAATCCCCCTAATAAAAGACGATCATTATCATTGACAGCATGCAATCGTTTACACCGAAAATCCGATGTATCAATTTCCTTTTGAGACATAAAGACATCTGGTTGCATAAGATCATTTAATACTGATACCAAGTTGACATGGTCATAATGAGAATGAGTCAAGAGAATCGCCCGGAGATTAGCATGCTTTTTTTCAAGGTACTGAGTGATTTTATCTATTTCCCATGCTGGATCAACAACGATAGCATTTCTAGTATTTGGCTCTATAATTAAATAGGTATAATTTATAAAAAAATGATAACTCATTCTCAAAGAATATAGATTATAAATCATGCATGTTGCATTTTCTCATATAGGATTTCTGCCAATCCTCCAAGGTTCCGGGCTTCCGACAATTCAATACTAGGAATTCGCAAAGAAAGAGCTTCCAGTGTCAACATAATAATTTCCGCCCGATTAACGGAATCAGCCCCTAAATCTACCAATCGATCCTCCCATTGAAAATGATGCTGTTCAAGCTCAGGTACGATCTCACGTGCATGCTGTACTAGTATCAAAAAGATATCTTCTTTTTTCATTTTATTTCCTCCTTATATTGTAACAGTTTCAAATGATAGCGATTCATTTACAGTAAACAGTTGTTGAAAACGTTTATTCAATAACTGTGCAGTTTCATCCATTAAATATTTTCCTACTTGTTCAACATGGCGGTTATGCCAGTTTTCTAACTTAGTCCCTTTAACCCATTCGTTAAACGAACCTAAGGCAGGACCACAATGAATTTGATAATCTACTTTGGATTCCTCATTACCATTAAGAGCTAATTGATTACTATAGTGGAAGTACCATTTAAAAATCGCCGCCATTTTTTGTTTAGGACTTTTTTCAATCTGCTGTAAATCTTCTGACGGGTAGTGAAGCTTTACTTTTTCATATACCTCTTCATAAGTGCATTTAAAATATGTTTCTTCAATCTGGTGCCGCACACGCTCATCAATGGCTTCCCATGATTCATAGTGACGGTATAAGTCCCAAAGCTTGTTTGCACGGTTTGGAAAGAATACCCCTTTTTTCAACACTTGAATTTTGGCGCCTAGTTCAAAAAGATCCCCAGCTGGTGCATATCCCGTATCCTGTACATTCATTTGTTGCAACAAATCTTTTACAGTATCGCTAGTGTTCGCTTCCACAGTACATTGGTTAATGGATCCTGTGAGAATATATGCTGCCCCCAGGGTAAAAGCTGCAGCTGCAGCTTCAGGTGTACCAATTCCACCTGCCGCACCGACACGAATCTCTTTTTTATAAGCGTATTTTGCTACAAGACGATCCCGTAACCGAATAATGGTCGGCAATAACGCATAGGCCACGCCACTATCTGTATGCCCGCCTGAATCAGCTTCAACAGTAATGTCATCTGCCATAGGAACCTGTCGAAGCCATTTGGCTTCCTGAGAAGTGATTTTCCCTTCCATCTCCAGCTTGTTTAACAACCGTTCAGGGGCAGGGCTTAAGAAAGCCTCAGCAACTTCCGGCCTTGAGATTTTAGCAATGATACGATTGTTGCACCAAACGGATCCATCGTCAGAAAGCTTTAAACCTTTCGCTCGATAGATAATTAAGGCTGGTGTCATGCTCAGAAAAGCTGAGGCTTCAATGACTTTCACACCATATTTTAAAAATAGATCAACAATTTCTTCTTCTTTTTCCGGATGATTAAACTGATGAACCAAATTAAAACCATACGGTTCACCCTGATTTAATTCATTTTGAATGGTTATAATAGCCCGTTCAATTTCCGTTAGTTTTAATCCACCACTTCCAAAAAAGCCCATCATTCCCTCTTTGCCAACACGCACCACTAAATTCGTAGAGGCAATTCCCCGATACATCCCACCCGTTAAATATGCATATTTAAGGTTATAATCCCGTTTAAAACTTTCACTTCCCAAGAAAGAAGCCGTCAAAGATAAACTAGGGGATGAATCAAGTGAAGCCTTATTTTTTTCATCCCCCATTTCAATTTCTTCTAAAACCGATATTGGGCTATCCTCTACAATCAAAGGATTTGCTTGCCTTTTAATTTGACTAATTAAACTGGTTAAAACATGACCCGGCCCCAGCTCTAGATAAACCGTTTCCCTCTTCCCCATTAAGTATCGGATACTCTCTGTCCATTTCACAGGGTGATCAATTTGAGTAATGAGATTACCTTTAATATCTTCCCCGTACGGTCTAGCCTCAACATTAGATATGACTGGAATAGCTGGTGCAAAGAAATTAAATTTATCTAAATAAGACGAAAATTCCAATTTAACTTTTTGCATATAACGTGAATGAAAAGCACCACTTGTATTTAGAGGGACAAACAACTGGACATCGGGAGTCTGTTCAAAAATTCCCTGTGCTCGCTTAATTTCTTCTTTCGGACCGGATAAAACTAGTTGTGTAGGTGAATTATAGTTAGCAATATCCAATTGATCCAACCCTTTTAATGCCAATACTTCCGCAACCTGTTGTTCATTCAAGCCAATAACAGCTGCCATTCCACCACCATAGCATTGACTCATCAACTCGCCTCTTTTTTTTACCAATTTAAGGCCTGTTTCAAAATCAAATACCCCTGCAGCAAACAGGGCATTATACTCTCCCAGACTATGCCCTACAACATAATCTGGCTTTTCATTAGTTTCTTTTATTCTCTTTAAATAGTGAAATGCATTAACGATAAATAATGCAGGCTGCGTATATTGTGTTTTCCCTAGATTCCCCTCTGGGTCTTCCAAACATAATGTCTGAATAGAATACCCCAATATGTCATCAGCCTGTTTAGTTAAATTAGAAAATTCTGTAAATAAATCTTCGCCCATCCCTTTTTTCTGAGATCCTTGTCCCGGAAAAACATAAACGGTCATTCTCTCATCCCCTTTTTCGTTTTCTATTAAACAACATTATTACATCAAATTATTGGCATGCCATCGATTTATAAAGTTATTCCCTCTAATACAGGAATAACTTGAGACAATAAGCGATAAATAGAATCTTTGGACCAACAAACTCCTTTTGGATGGGTAATGGAACAAACATAGGAACCAAAAGTAAACGAGGTAGCACAATACTGCGGAAAGTATTTAAAATAGCTTATTATCACAGGATGTGCTATCTCCACTGTATGAATGGCAAAGGTGTCAATTGGGGATGTAAACCCAATTTTTAATACTTTGGACAAGCTTTCCTTGACTGTCCAGAAAAGGGTGAGTGAGTGTATCGAAGAAAAAGGTAGTGATTTCATCAAAACATGCTCTTCGGCCGTCATTTGTTCAGTCAATACCGCTTGTTTATCTATCTGAACTTGCTCAATATCAATTCCTAGTGGACAGGCATCAAGATAAGAAAGTGCCACTCCTAAATCATCACAATGGGATATGGTAACTTGAATTCCTGGTCTACCTGAAAAGTGAACAATCGGTTGATGGAAAATTCCCGGTTCAATTGCAATTGCACTTAACTTTTCTCCCCCACTTAACACGGATACAGCGTTTTTACCTGCATATCTACCTGCTAGATAGCTTTTTATTCTACTGTTATACTGCAATTGGTTTAAATAGACCCTTTCATTCGGATGGAGAAATGATTTAGTTTGTATGTAATCTTGAAGAGAATCTGAATAGCAAAGACAACAAACCGACGGAAAATTCCGTTCTCCCCCTTTTTTAAAATCGAGGTGTGTTGTCCACAACATTGGCAATCTTTTGTTGTACAACCTATCCCCCCTCTCACTGAGAAAATATGGTTATTATCTAGTAAATGTCTATTAAAATCATTTCAATGGAATGATAGTCTAAACCTGATTTTAGAATAAAAAAGGAGTCTCCAAGTATTAACCTTTTTGACCCCATAAATACAACAATATCCATTTTTCCCCTTCACAGACGCCATTAAATTATCTCTCTAACCATGCCTCTATTCCAATAAGTCCCTCATGTAAATCACATGCCTCAAAATCACTATCTTTTACGAATTCCATAAACTTCTCTTTAGTATAGGCTTGCTTAATCACAACATTCCGAAACATCCACTTGATAATCATGGCATTCAGACCTGTAAATCCCATATCATCTGTTACAAATTTATTAATATCGGCTTTAGGCACATTCCCTTTAAAATCGATGATAACCGCCTTTCCACCTGGTTTTAATACCCTTTTCATCTCATTTAGCGCTTTGACCGGTTGGGCAAAATTTTTGAAAGCCGCCCGACAAACAACCAAATTAAAAGTTTGATCATCAAATGGGATTTGTGCCGCATCACCATGGCGGAAATCAACATTTACCCCTGCTTTATCAGCATTATTTTGTGCCATTTGCACAAACTTATCACTAATATCTAAACCCGTAATCTGAAAATCGCCTAACTTGGCCAGTTCAATTGATAAATACCCAGGACCGGGAGCAAGTTCAAGCACAGAATCCCCATCGGATAAGGCCTTTAAAACCTTCTTCGCATCCCGTGTGTATTTTTCAATTTTTTTCTGAGTGTTTTTAGCATACCACTTACCGATAAAGCCGTTCATTCCCGGCCCCTTATAACTTTTAGTTGAGGTTTCAGGCATATCTCTTCACTCCTTCAAAAGATAATATTTTTCCTTATCCTGTGGCCAGCGCTGTATACGATAGACCACCTAGCAATGTTACTCCTTTTAAGATGGCATTACATCTTGTGCTTTCATTTCTTCAACCTCCCATTTTTTCCTCCATAAACCTGATAGATAATATAACCAACTACATATTGCTAATGCGATAAAACTTGCTAGAACAGCCAACCATACGCCTGTTACTTTAAAACCTACATGTGTAAGTATCGCTGACACCGGCACTCTAATTACAATGAGGGAAGCTAAGGAAAAGACCAGAGTGACTCCGCTTTTTCCAGCCCCATTAATAATGCCATTGCAAGCATATAAAAGCGTAAAGAGAAGATAACCAAAGCTGATGATTTTCAAATAATCTGCACCAATAGTGATAATGGATGGATTAGTTATAAAAACCCTTATAATCCAATCAGGAAAGAGAAAACAGAACAAAGCAATTAAAAATGTAAAAGGAAAATTAATAATCAGCCCCCAATGAAAAAGACTTTTGATTTCCTCCAGTTTCTTCCCCTGCACCAATTGTTTTGTCAGGATCGTCATAGCAATCATAACTGCAATCGCCGGCAATGCCACAATGGAATCAATTCGACTAATGACATAAAAAGCCGCTGTCGCATCGCTTCCAAATGGATTAACAAAGAGAATAATACACGTGTATCCCAAAGCCAGTAGAAACTGTTGTATAAAAATAGGCAAGCTCATAGGTAATAATGAGATTAGGATTTCACGATCCCATGTTAATTGTGTTGGTTTAATAAGTAAGCCCTTATAATGACGTAAGAGATACCCTAAAGAAACGATAATAGCAATTACCGAGACAATGAAAGAAGCAAATACAGCCCCGTATAATCCTAATTTTGGGAAGGGACCAATCCCTATGATCCACATAGGGACTAGTACTAAATTACCTGCTGTGGCAATTGCAATAAAAAGCATCCTTGCAAAAGTATATCCAACATCTCTCAGTAGGGATGTAATTAAAAATGAGAGATACATGATAGTGAAGCCAACAGCCATAATACGGAGATACCCTGTTGCAAGTTCCATAATATCTTTAGGGGTTCCCAGTATGGTCAGAACCCATGGAGCAGCTAAATAAATCCCTACTGTCACAAACAACACTATCAAAATAGCAAAAGACCATGATACATTTATTTGTTTTTGCACCACATTATCTCGATTTTTCTTTGTTAGAAAACGTTGTAACATGGGCGTTGAAGTTAACTTAGCCGCTCCATTAGCCAAAGCTGACATTGCTAAAATAATTGGAAAGCATGCACCTACCGCCGCTACTGCATTACCACCAACCAATTGCCCGACCCAAATAATATGTATAAGGCCGTCTACCATCACCAGTGCACTTTCAATAAAAATTGGAAATGCCAATTGAATAATTCTATCTTTCACTCTATCCTCTCCCTCCTTGAACTCTTTTGTGATTCATTTTCACCTTATTATTTCATCATGACTAAACACCTTAGCATATACACTTTCTAATGCTTTGACATTATCGGTGTACGGTGACAAAATACTACAAATAGATAGATCTTTACGTTGTCTAAAATGAACTTTTGCTAGATTGGCAAGTGTACCTGAAGGTCCCAAATCTATTAAAATTGCCCCATCATGATCCACGGCTTCTGTTAACGCGCTACTAAATTGGATTGGCTTTCTTAAAACGTCCCAAAAATACGTAGCTGTCAAATATTCCTGTTTTTTTCCAGTCACAGAGGAGTAAAATGGAATTTCAGGTGATTGATAGGCTATTTGCGTTAAACGATTTTGAATTGATTCACTCGCCAATTCAATGTAAGGGGAATGAAACGGAACGGTTACAGGCAGTCTAAGATAAGTAATTTTTTTTATACGTAGGTATCGCTCCACCGTTTTTATTCCCTCTTGATTAGCAGTGATTACAAAATGGGATTCATTGTTAATTGCGGCAAGATGTGCATGATGATGCAGAATAGGAACCTCGTCATAAAGCTCGGGAGATGCTAGAATCGCAATCATCCCCCCTTGCTGACTAAACTTCTTTAACAGATGAACTTGATCAATCAAACCATTTAGCGCATCTTCTGGATGGAAAACATCAGCCACAACACCGGCCGCATATTCTCCCATACTTGATCCTATTACCGCATGAGGGCGAATTCCTTTTGCCTTCAGTAAATAGGCCAAAGCAACTTCAATCATAAAAATAGCTGGTTGCGTGTAGAATAAATCACTAAAATTATCACTTTTTAAGCGCTGATCATCATACATATACTTAATTACCGATTTTCCCGTGGCCTTTTGAAATACTGCATCCAACACATGCATGTTTTCATTAAAAATAGCCTCATGTTCGTATAGCTCCCTTCCCATATGAAAATATTGAGAGCCTTGTCCCGAAAACATAAAAATGATTGGATCCTTCATAACGTCATCCCCCCTAACAATCGACACCACTCTATTTCTATGGATCAACCAAATTATGGATAAACAAAAAACCACCTATTTTATGAATAAAATTACCATTTCTTCACAAAATAGGTGATCTTTATAAACAAAAGCTGTTGAATGGCTTTGGCCTTTAATAGATTTATTCCAATTGATAGCTATATTTAAGCATTCTTGGTTAGCACTTCAATTCCAACATCAATCAATTTTACCACTCCCAAAAAGTTCAGCTCGATTTTAGCTCTATTTTTACGTCTATCTATTTTTTTTATAATTCCTTCCAATCCTTTCAAAGGCCCTGATATTACAATTACTTCTGAATTTTCTGCATATAATTGCGAAAATCCAATTGTCTCACTTTTTTGTAATAACTGAAGAATCAGAGCAATCTCTTTTTCCTCTACAGTAGAAAAAACTCTGTCCACATTATCATGGCTGACATCATCAATCATATAATCAGTTCTATACTTATATGAATTTAGGAGACGAAAACACTTCGGTATTTGCTTAAGTCTATAGTATAAGTCTACACTCATATGCGTGTTAAGAAATACATATCCAGGGAACACAGGTCTGCTCACCTCATATAATTCACCTTGTCTCCTTTCTCTTATTATCCTTTTCGGAACTATTACCTCCACTGTTAATTTATCAATATACTTTTTGATTAAATATTTCACGAATTCTTCTTGACCTGTTTCCACATAAAGTACATACCAAGACATCTTCACATCTATCCCCTTCTATATTTCAATATAGAGCATAGCTTCGCCCTTTCATCCAGGAGTCACCAGCACTACATTAGCAATCTATTATCCCCTCATTCCATTAACGTGCCGAAACAACGAGTAACTTCCTTTGGTTCTTTTGTTTAAAATAGAAAAGGAATGCCTTATACAGCAGTGATAGTTCCTCTGAAAGGAAAAATCGGGTAAAGCGAATGCACGAACTGTTCAATAGCTTTTGTTTCATTCGAAAATAATTCTTAATGAATATAACTCAGTATTCATTAATGCCATAATTGAAATTTTCTAATAATTCGATTTTACCAAAAATTATCATGGAAGTAAACGGAATTAACAAAAAAATCTAAAGATACAGTTATTATACGGCGATATTTATTTTTCTTGTCTATTCTATAGATTATGTTTTCATAATATAAACATTACCTACAACCATTTAGAAACATAGCAAAAGTTCGTGATTACTTGTTGAAAAAATTGACTATAGCCACTAGATTGAATTATAAAAAGAAGTTCTCTCCCTGAAATTAGAGTTATTTTCAGTGGGATTTCTGAGACCTCTTAATACCTTACCTCCATTTATTAATACAATTTTTCTTGTATAAGTAACAAATTATAGTTTTCAATTTGTCTTGCAATAGTTGTGATATACAAAAGACTAGCTAATCTATCACATTTGTTTCGAATTCCCTGTACCCATAAAAATGACGTTTCCACTCTTACCAATAGTCATGGAATCAATCAAATAATCAAGTTCTCCAACTATATAATTTTTTTTACTAACTCTTAAGTTAGTTTTATAAATCAAAAAAATTTACAATTCCATCAAATTTACTTTCATCAATATGTACACAGGTTACTTTCTAGCTAATTGCAACGAAACAGACACCTACCACAGCTATTTTGTACATATTGAGATACATTTTTCTCTACCAGCAAAAAGTTAAATACTATATTGCCTTTCAAAGAAATTTCGATATTCCCCACTAATAATTTGCTCCCACCAATCATTATTATCAAGATACCATTGGATTGTTTGAGCAATTCCCGTTTCAAATGTATATGTTGGTCTCCAACCTAATTGTTCTACCTTAGTTGAGTCAATAGCATAACGCTTATCATGCCCTAAACGATCTTTAACAAACTCTATTAAGTTCTCTGGTCTTCCTAAAGTATTAATAATTGTTTTAACAACTTCTAAATTTGCTCTTTCATTATGTCCACCAACATTATATATTTCACCATTTACACCTTCGTGCATTACTAAATCAATTGCAGCACAATGATCCAAAACATGTAACCAATCTCGAATATTACTTCCATTTCCGTATATAGGGACTTTTTGGTTATTTAATATACGGGAAATGGTTAAAGGAATCAATTTTTCAGGAAACTGATACGGCCCATAATTATTTGAGCAACGAGTAATATTAATAGGTAAACCAAAAGTTTTATGGTAAGCTTGGACTAATAAATCAGATGATGCTTTACTTGCACTATATGGACTATTTGGGTGTAATGGGGTTTCTTCTCCAAAAAAAGTTGTTGGATCAAAATCAAGTTCTCCATAAACTTCATCCGTAGATATGTGAACGAATTTAGTAACACTTATAAGTTTGGCCGCATCTAATAAAACATGCGTTCCAATTATATTCGTTCGAACAAATATTTCCGGGTCAGTAAGAGAACGATCGACATGACTTTCTGCGGCAAAATGAACAACATACTCGAACTTTTCTTTTTCAAAAAGAGGAACGATCGCCTCACGATCTGCAATATCCGCTTTTATAAAAAAGTAATTTTTGTTGTGCTCAATATTTTTATGCTTCGTTAACTCACCAGCATATGTTAATAAATCCAGGTTATAAATATCATATTCAGGATATTTACCCACCATATATTGTATAAAATTCCCACCTATAAACCCGGCTCCACCCGTAACCAGTATTTTTTTTCTCATTCTTTCACCTCGTTATATCTAAATCAATAGAACCTATCTCTATAATATCTAAACTTCAATTTATATCTCCTTTTGCGACAGCAACCCCAAATTGCCCTGTATAAACCTACTACTAAAATTCTTATTTCTCTACACCATCTAAAACATTAGCTTTCTGACCTTTTCCAGACTGTTCGGGTTTAATTTGAATTATCTTTCTAATTCCAAATGGTTCCACGATCATATTTGAGCGAACTTTTTTCGTAATATTCAGACTCAAAAGGCAATTTAACACATGATGATATAAACCAAAACGATAGAGGCAATAATCAACACATCTTTTAATCCGCTTTTTCGTTTAATACTGAATTTCTCTGTTTGCAATTTTCATTAAATACTGTCCATAACTAGTCTTATGTAGTTTTTCTCCATAATTCCATAATTGTTGTTGTGTAATCCAGCTATTAGTATAAGCAATTTCCTCTGGTACGCAAATTTTAATCCCTTGATGCTCTTCAACGGTCCGAACAAAGTTTGTAGCATCAACTAAACTTTGGTGAGTACCAGTATCTAACCAGGTAAATCCACGCCCAAGAAGTTTGACCTCTAATTCTTCAAACTTTAAATAAGCTTCATTAACCGATGTTATTTCTAATTCACCTCTTGCTGATGGCTTCACACTTTTTGCTATATCAACTACACGGTTATCATAAAAATATAGACCTGTAATTACATAATTAGATTTTGGTACTTTGGGCTTCTCTTCTATATTTAACACCTTCCCATTTCTATTGAATTCCACAACACCAAAACGCTCTGGATCTTGAACATGGTAACCAAATACAGTGGCTCCACATTCCTTTATAGCTGAACAATGTAATATCTTTTTTAAACCATTGCCATAATGAATGTTATCACCGAGAACTATTGCAACCGAATCATCTCCAATAAATTCTTCTCCCAAGATAAAAGCCTGTGCTATCCCATCAGGACTGGGTTGAACCTTATATTGAAGTGATATGCCAAATCGAGTACCATCTCCTAGTAATTTTTGAAATCGCGATATATCCTCTGGTGTTGAAATAATTAAAATTTCACGAATTCCTGATAACATTAATGTTGAAAGTGGATAATAAATCATTGGTTTATCATAAATAGGTAGTAATTGTTTACTAGTAACCATTGTTAGTGGATATAATCTTGTTCCACTTCCACCTGCCAGAATGATTCCTTTCATAAATTTGCTGACCTCCATAACTGAATTTAGCTTTATCACCAAAATATGGATATTAATCAATATTTCAGGCGTAAAAAAATTAAATCTACGCTACTTCTTTAGCCAAAACTTCTATTGCTTAGCGATGTTTTATAAATATATCTACCTTCATAAGCCGATGCATACACTTTATACTTAATTGTAATTCTTGTTCTAACAATGCTTTATGAATCTTTGACGCACCTTAACACTCCCCACTATCCTGATGAATTTGTATAATTTTTTCAATTCATTCTTTATGTTCACAACTACACTTTTCCTCTATTTTGTACTGAGATTAGCAGTAAGAATTTGTCATATCATATGAATGATGAACGAGTAGGCTTTATCTTAAACTAATTAATAATTCTTGGAGAGTGAATGAGACTTATATGAAAGTCAAAAATCAATGGGTGTATCTATATCATGCTGTTGATTCAAAAAGCAATGCAATTAATTTTTATTTAAAAAGGATAAGATATCATAGAACTGCCAAGCGCTTTTTCAAGAAAACTTTACGGTCTTTTTATTTTTCAAAGCTTCGTGGTTATTACGGTAGGCAAGAACCATACTTATCCAATTACAATTGCTGAATCGAAGAAAGAGAAAAAGACGCCCATAGGCATCCAAATTAGACAGATAAAATATCTAAATAACATTGTGGAACAAGATCATTATTCTATTAAGAAACATGTATCCTCTATGTTGGGGACAAATTCTTTAAAATAGTAACCTCTATGTTAAATGGATTGAAGTGGAAAGCATGCATATAATAAAAAAAGAACCGATTCATTTACAAATCCAGTCTGTCCAAAATCAGAAAGGTTCCATTTATCAAGTGTTTGGACTAATAACATAAAATACGCTTTGCTAGAAGTCTACTATTATCTATCTTCTCTTTCGGATATTTGTACCAGAACCAGTTAGAGGTTTTCTATGGATTTCAACATACTTCCTTCTTGTTTTACTTGTTCTTTTATAATTAATAATTCTTTTAATATCAAGTTGTTTCTTATTTGAAAGACTATAAAACATAGCAAATCCCAATAGGCTCAATATAATCTTGTAGTTCTTCTCCATCGATTCCTTCTCCTTTATTTTTTATAAAAGTTCACTATAGTAAATTTGATTAATCCCCCTTGGAAAATCTAGGATTTTTGCATAAACAGATAGTTTATAATCTGAGTCTATATTATTTAAATAGACACCTATTTGAGTGAAAATTTTCTTTTAGTAAGAATTTTTTCTTTTTGAACTGTTTCCCTTTAAAATATCTCATCTGTCACCTTCTTTATTTCCAGAATTTTATATAATTACCAGGAATTTTACAATAGAATTGTAACTTCATTACTTTTAAAATAGTGAAGTTACAATTCTATCTTTAGTCTTTATATTGTTATCAAAGTTAAATTTATAAATTTCAATTTCACAAGAAAATACTATTTTATTCCCTACGAAACTTTGAACTTCTACTATTGTACCCTCTCTGTCGAACTTAGTTTCTTTTACCTTTGCTTTCGCAATTACCCTCTCATTTTGTTTAACCTGTTTTAAAAAATGGATGTTAGCCTTAGAAGTTAATGCCATTTCATCATTTATAACCGCTAACGCTAATGAATTAGCCTGTGCAAATAGGTAATGCCCCCTAACAATCTGATTTTTACTAAACACGTGCTCATTTTCTTTCATTTCCAAAACAGATGTCGCCGATTTATTAAGTTCCAGATCAATAATTTCCCCTATTATTTCTTCAATCGGCGATGAACAAACTCCTTCTTTCATACTACAGTCAGCAAAAACTTTTAGTCGTTCTCTTAATTCTGGAATCGCTAATTCTCTTCTATCTAATCTTATTGTTTGTACACTTACATTAAATTTTCTTGCTAACTCTTTATCTCTTATAAACGGTGTCTCTAAAATTGTATTCTTTAGTAATGCTTGTCTTTTTTCTTTTTCCCCCATTTGACACACACCTCTTGAAAATTATGTATTCGCTATTGAATAGTACACCCAACAATGAATAAAGGCATTATAACCATGCAGATAAATATTAACACTTTATAATTTATGTATATTTAAAGGCGATTTGGAAACAAATTAACCTAGTATCTGTAGACTAGAGGATATTTAATCAGAAAATCCGATTTTTATATACACTGGTTAAAACATAATTATATCAACTTTTTTCTTAACGATAATCATGTTCATAAATTATGTAAACAAAGAATCAAGTATTACACAGGAAAATTAATAAAGCTCTCAAATATCAGACAATTAGTAAAAAGTAACATCAACACTAAACACGACTGGAATTTTGTTTCCAAGAATCACTTTCGACAATTAAATCCAATTCCCTCCTTTTCCACCTAAAATATTCTGAAAAAGCAAACTATATTGATTAATATGTATTTTACTTTTTTAGAGAGGGAGGAACAAGTCGTTTCCTACCTACATGATGAAATATAAATGTAAAACATATGGGTATCGGGCTTGGGTCTCCAAGTGACACCGTTCCCCACCTCCTTATCCGAATCAATTTTCCTGAATATACTATGTAAGGTGTAAAAGAAAGGTGCATCATTACAATAAAAAAACCTTTACTCATCAACGAGTAAAGGTTTCAATACATCAATAAACACAACCTAATAAAACTACTTATTTTAAAAGGGATACATTTTGATGATCCACCATTTATTTTATTAAATTTATGTTTATCTTTTATAGCAGCTTTTCAAGCTCCTATTATTATGATGAGTCAAAATCGTCAAACAGCACGTGATAAACATGAGTCTGTTATTGATTTTGCAATTAATTATAAAGCAGAACAATAGATTAATGACATGCAAAGCAAATTGCGTTATATAGAAAGTGAATTAATAGAGATTAAAGAGCTGTTAAAACAATTAAAAATAAAATAGATGCTATAATTGTTTGTCTTGTTTTATTTTATATTTCTAAGGTGTGATTATTATTATTGCCAAACCGATAAATCAAAAGATAAGTGTGACTTTGAAATAAAATCACGACGTTTATAAAAATGTTGTGATGCTTTTCCCATTTTTGATTAAAGAATTCTAAGTGAGTTTTAATCAAATTTTTTTATAAAATAGAATGCTCAATCAAAAAACGGATTCATTTTTCTGAATTTACTTTCATTCCCATTTTCCCTTTATTTCTTTCACAAACTTCTATAGAATATGTTGATAGGAATTATAAATTTTATACTGAATCGTGGAAAGGGTGGGAATAACACATGTTGAACGAATTTAAGAAATTCGCCTTAAAAGGGAATGTAATGGACTTAGCTGTCGGGGTTGTAATCGGTGGTGCATTTGGTAAAATTGTTTCTTCATTAGTAGCCGATGTTATTATGCCATTGGTTGGATTACTACTTGGTGGAATAAACTTCAAGGGACTTTCCTTTACATTTGGAAATGCTGTTGTAAAATATGGTGCATTTATTCAAACAGTTGTTGACTTCTTAATTATCGCTTTCTCCATCTTCTTATTTATCAAGCTATTCAACAAGCTAACATTCAAAAAAGAAGAGGAAAAGAAAGAAGAAATTCCAGAACCAACAAAAGAAGAAGTACTTCTTGGCGAAATTCGCGACTTATTGAAACAACAAAATGCTTCAAAAGACAACGCATAATGGAACGGACAAAAGGCATGCCCCTCATGGGACATGCCTTTCTTTATATCTTATAACGTTTCCGAATTCATATGAATGAACAAAATAATACCAGCAACCATTAACACCATAATTGAACCTGCAAATAATGTAATCGCAACAAATACGAAACTTGTGCTCAAATCCACCGAAATACTTTCAATAAAAATAGAAGTTACATACGTGATAAGGGCAATTCCTGCAAGAATACTTCCTGGAATAAAGCGCTTCAGACCATTTTGTTTTAATGTCATATATGCAAAAACAGTAGTCATACAAAGCGTAATCATCCAAAGAACGATCATCTTCTCTTCCCCCCTCACAAACCTTTTCTTTCTATTATACATGACATTGCGTAGTTATAGGGAAATTTGATTTTCGATCATGCACAATACAGGGAATAATGAAATATGTAACGAACTATGACCTATAATGATTCAAATATATGGAGGAATGATTAATGGAGGATCACTACACCAGTTATGCTACATTGGAGCAAGTGCAAAAGTTTGATTATATTACAATTGATTTAAAAAACAAGTTTTTCTACATTGAGGTCGTTGACATAAAAACAAATAAAATATTATTGAGTGTATCACTGAATTTAAAAAGCGACAAAACAATAGTAAATGGAGATATAGAAAATTATCCCACCTTACAAATTGATGACTTGTTAATAGGGTTCAAAATTACTGCGCAATTGTGTATCGATCATAACATACGTAATACAGATGAGCTATGGGCATTTATTGAAAATAATTAAAAGCATTTTTTTATTGGCACAGTAAGACGAATACATTCCGTAACAAAACAAACTCTTACAAAAATAGATATTATAGTAATTTAACCTTTTATCTATTTATATTTTAATACAAATATACTAATTTATCAGGAGGAGCGTTTCAATATGGCATGGATTTTACTAATCGTTGTTCTAGCATACTTTTTACTTGTGACTCCGATCCAATATAATTCCATAAAAGAATTAAAAGAAAAACAGAAAAAAATGAATGTTTCTCAACCAGAAATGTATGAGAACATGTCCTATACAGAATTCCAAAGACACCTCCATCAACAAGGCATCATCTATTACATACCAGCTTCTATTTTAGCTAGCATCATCTATAAAATTAAGCACAGATAAAAAACTCACAGCATAACGCTGTGAGTTTTCCTATTCTTACTTCGTCGAATCTCTAAATTGGATACGGTGAGGTAAGATAACTGTATGATCTTCTACTTTTTCTTTGTTCATGTATTTTGTTAATAGACGCATTGCTACTGCACCGATGTCATACATTGGTTGTACAACTGTTGAAAGCTGCGGGCGTACCATTAATGCAAGACGTGTGTTATCAAATCCAAGTACTTCTACGTCTTCTGGTACGTTTAATCCAGCGTCTTGCGCTGCATGGATAACGCCTAGTGCCATTTCATCTGAAGAAACAAAGATTGCTGTTGGTTTTTCATCAAGCTCCCAAAGCTTTTCAAATGCTTCTAAACCTGAATCGTATGTGTAATCTCCGTCAATTACAAGATTTTCATCATAAGCGACACCAGCTTCTTCTAAAGCTTTTTTGTAACCTTGTAATTTCTTTGCACTTCCAGCCTTGTCAATGTAAGGACCTGATACGAAACCGATACGCTTATGGCCTTGTTCTAAGAAATGTTTCATTGCATCATAAGCTGCTTGTGTATAATCGATATTTACTGATGATGTTTCATTTTCCTCATCAAATGATGCTGCTAAAACGATTGGTACTGGAGACTTTTTAAACTCTTCTACATGTGTATCTGTAATATCTTCACCCATGAATACAATACCGTCCACTTGTTTACCAAGCATTGTATTTAATAAATGAAACTCTTTTTCTCTATTTTGGTCAGAGTTACTTAAAATGATGTTATATTTGTACATTGTTGCGATATCTTCGATTCCACGTGCAAGTTCTGCATAAAACGTATTAGAGATATCTGGAATAATAACACCTACTGTTGTTGTCTTTTTACTTGCTAGTCCACGTGCTACCGCATTTGGGCGATACCCTAAACGATCAATTGCTTCTAGTACTTTCTTTCTTGTTGTAGGCTTTACATTTGGATTACCGTTTACAACACGTGATACGGTTGCCATCGAAACGTTTGCTTCGCGCGCTACATCATAGATTGTTACGTTCATCTCTTCGCACACTCCTTCTATATTATGTTATCTATCTTTATGTATCGGTTCACTTAAATGAAAAAAAGACATCAACTCTACTTGAAGATGTCACTCCCGAGTCCTTTTACTAATGATACGATAAAAATGCAGGCTCATACAATATTTTCCCGCAAAAGTTTCGAAAAAATTCGCTTCTTTTCTTCTATTTTCGTATTTTTTATGTAAAAAAGGACATTTTCCGCAAAAAAGTCTATGCAACAAGTGCCGCATAGACTTTAAAATCTGTTCTGATTATCTATCGCGAAATGCTTTTAATTCTTTCATAAACTCATTGAATTCTGGAATATCCATCTGTTGTGCTGAATCTGATAACGCAACAGCCGGGTCTGGATGTACTTCAGCCATAACCGCATCAGCACCAATTGCCATTGCTGCTTTTGCAGTCGGTAATAAGAGGTCACGTCGTCCTGTAGAATGCGTTACATCCACTACGACAGGTAAATGTGTCTCTTTCTTCAAAATCGGCACAGCAGAAATATCTAGCGTATTACGCGTTGCCTTTTCATAAGTCCTGATGCCGCGCTCACATAAAATAATATCTCCGTTACCTTGTGCAATAATATATTCTGCCGCATACATAAATTCTTCAAT
The DNA here is from genome assembly GCF_017498755.1 of Bacillus sp. XF8. Classification (NCBI taxonomy): domain Bacteria; kingdom Bacillati; phylum Bacillota; class Bacilli; order Caryophanales; family Bacillaceae; genus Bacillus; species Bacillus sp. XF8. The sequence continues at coordinate 24,045 of NZ_JAGDQK010000026.1, forward strand.
CGTTGCTGACAAACCACGTTTTAACAATACTGGCTTTTTCACCGATCCAGCAGCTTTGAGCAACTCGAAGTTTTGCATATTACGAGCACCAATTTGAATCACATCAACATAATCTAATGCCATTTCAATATCATTTGGATTTAAAATTTCACTAATAACCGCTAAATCATATTCATCCGCCACTTGTCGTAATATCTTCAAGCCTTCTAAGCCAAGCCCTTGGAAATCATAAGGTGATGTACGAGGTTTAAATGCACCACCGCGCATAAGCTTTAAGCCTTGCGCTTTCATCGCTTCAGCAACTTGGCGCACTTGCTCATAACTTTCTACCGCACATGGTCCCATAATAAAGTGAGGATTGCCATCACCAATTTTTTCACCTTTTATATCAACAATTGTATCTTCTGATTTTTTCTTACGTGAAACAAGAAGCGCTTTACGGTGATCATCTTCTTGTAATTCTAAACCTGTTTTAAAAATTTGTTTAAAAAGATGTTGAAGAGTCGATGTTTCAAACGGCCCCTCATTCTTCTCAGCAATTAAATCCAGCATTTTTCGCTCACGTACAGGGTCAAATCGTTTCACACCTTGCACTTCTTTTAATTTACCAACTTCTTGTACAAGACGACCTCGTTCGTTTAATAACTCTAACATTTTCATGTTAATCTCATCAATTTGAGAACGTAAACGATCTAATTCTTGTGATGCCATAAGAAAGCCACCTCTTTCACGTTATATATAAAGATTACCTTATTATCATGGTTAAGATAATTTATTATATCCGATAGATGTCGGGTTGTCACATGATATACATTACAGTTGGAATCGTTCTCTTTCACTTAGACAAAATATACTCCCGCAGCTTTTTATCGAAAAAAAGCTTCCTATCTACGAAAGCCCCTTTCTACAACTTTATTATTGATTTCTAAAGTCAAATTTATCATTAGGTACATCAAGTTTATGCCCGTTAATGATAACTGTATCATTGTCACTCCAAATAATATTTGCAGTATTTTCACGATAATTCCAATAAATATTTTTCGTTTTCTTGTTTTGATCATTACGTACTAATTCCCCTCGAATAGAGAAAGAAGTTGTAGCTCCTCCATTCGTCACATATGCTTTTAAAGTGTACTTTCCATCAGGAGATGTTTCTTCTGAAAGAAATTCTCCCGTGGGCAACCTACTCATATCAAAGAATGCCCAATACACTCCATAGCCAATGACTCCTACGATGAACAAGCCCCCTATTACCAATCGTTTCAATATTTTTTTATAAAATTTCTTTTCTGCATACTTAACCACCCCTTTTCCCCCTTAGCAAAACAAATATCTCCCATAAACTTTCACATTAAATTAGTGTTTTTTTGAAACAATTATACTCCCAAACAGACAACTCTCTACATATCTATTTCATAAAACCTAACAAAAGAAGCAAGCATATCCGCTTGCTCCTTCCTACTTCACATTCTCTTCTAAAGTTTGCTTCTTAATATTCCAATGGGATGTATGCCATACTGCTACCCCATCTTTTATGTATAGCACTTGCGGTGACTCATGTTTAATACCAAAATGCTCTGCAATACGATCCGATACATCTCTTGCATCTTGCACGTATAAATAATAAGCAGGCGCTTCTCTTACATCTTGACAATATGCCTCAAATTCCGCGTACGCTCCTTGGCTAATTGGACATGTTGTACTATGTTTAAAAAGAGTATATGGTTCCCCTGTTTCTAATAACGCTTCAAATTCTTCTATTGTTTCAATTTTAGTCATGCTCATTTTATTCACCTCTCATACGGATCGGAAGTCTAGAGCGCTTCTCTTTCTTCTCCGCTTTCTCTAACTTCTTCTCTGCTTTTTCTAGCTTTTTTTCTTGTCTAGTAGCACGAAAATGATTATACACTTCAATTGCCGCGCTACTCCATTGTACAACTTGCGCAACCTTGTCTGCATTATTTTCAATTTCATTCGTAACAGAATCCGATACATTACGAAGTTTCGTATTTAAAGAATGAATTGTCGTTCCAATTCCATCTACACCTTCTACTACTTTATTTAACGACTGAGATTTCTGTTGAATATCATCAGCTAATGCGTTCGTCTTATGTAATAATTGCTCTGTCTCTACGCTTATCCCTTGCATTTGCTTTTCTAAGCCTTCTAGTGTACTTGCAACGTTTTCTAACGTCTTCTGAACCGATAGTAACGTTCTACATGTGTAAACCACCAATATAGCAAAAGCAATTGCAATTATGGCTGCACTTACGTATAAAAGAACTTGCATTTCATCACTTCCTTTATCTTTTTCATACTTTCCCCTATTATACAATCATTTTCCGTTTCGTTCTAACCCTTACTGCCTGGCGTTAATTTTCATACTTATTCGTCAACTTTAACATAAATCATTCAACAAATACCAGCAAGTAGGTTACAATATAGAAGGATACATAATTAGTAGGGAGGCTTTACATATGAAAGACCCACGTATTGAAAAGTTAGCACACAATTTAATTAACTACTCAATCCGCTTACAAAAAGGCGAAAAAGTATTGATTGAAAACTTTGGTCTGCAAAAAGAACTTGTAACTGCACTTGTAAAAGAAGCATATGCAGCTGGTGGTTTCCCATTCGTTTCATTGAAAGATCATCAAGTAGATCGCTCTTTATTAATGGGCGCTACTGAAGAGCATTTTGAGCAAATCGCTGCGTATGAAGCAAGCGTAATGAAAGATATGGATGCTTATATCGGTCTTCGCTCTGGCGATAACATTAACGAACAAGCCGACGTTCCAAGTGAACGTATGAAAATCCACGGTCAAACAGTTGGTAAAAAAGTACATAGAGACATCCGCGTTCCAAAGACTCGCTGGGTTGTTCTGCGCTATCCAAATGCATCTATGGCACAGCTTGCGAAAATGAGCACAGAAGCATTCGAAGACTTCTACTTCGAAGTATGTAACTTAGATTACGGTAAAATGGATAAAGCAATGGATAATCTTGTTGAACTGATGAACAAAACAGATAAAGTTCGCCTTGTTGGCCCTGGAACTGACTTAACATTCTCTATTAAAGATATTCCAGCTATAAAATGCTCTGGTCATTTAAACATTCCAGATGGTGAAGTATACTCTGCACCAGTTCGTGATTCTGTTAACGGTACAGTTTCTTATAACACGCCATCACCATATAACGGCTATACATTCGAAAACGTACAGCTTACATTTAAAAACGGTCAAATCGTTGAAGCAACTGCAAACGATACAGAACGCATCAACAAAATTTTTGATACAGATGAAGGTGCACGCTACGTTGGTGAATTCGCAATTGGCGTAAACCCATACATCTTACATCCAATGGGTGACATCCTATTTGATGAGAAAATCGACGGTAGCTTCCACTTTACACCTGGACAAGCTTACGACGATGCATGGAACGGCAACAATTCTAACATCCACTGGGATTTAGTATGTATCCAACGCCCTGAATACGGCGGTGGCGAAATTTACTTCGATGACGTATTAATCCGTAAAGATGGTCGCTTTGTTGTACCTGAATTAGAAGCTTTAAATCCTGAGAACTTAAAATAAGTGAAGAAGAGCCCTCCTTTTGAATAGGAGAGCTCTTTTTGTATGTCTTATTTTTTCGAACGATCGATTTGCTGTGTGGAATCGCTGATATACTATGAGAATCAGTCGATATATTCAAAAAAACACCGATATTATTTCTCCACTTTATGCTCCTTACTTTTGGTTTGACGAAAATGATAATAAAACAAAAGTACAACTGCTAAAATGCCTACTCCTATCGACAAATACAACGGCCATCCCCAATGAATATACCCTCTCACACAAACGACCAGTACCATCAATAATTCAAAACAAAATAACATCCTAATATGCTTCATCACTTGCCCCTGTTATGCTTTGACATCTATTTTCACAAGTTATATCTATAAAATTTTTTATCTACTTGAAGCACCGGAAAACTCTTCGGCAACTCTTCCATCTTAATATTTTGAAATCCATTTTTCTCATAGAAACGATGTGCCGCTAGAAACTGTACCGTTGTACCAAGATAAATTCCTTCTAATCCTTTTTCATCCGCCCAGGAGATAGCTGTTTGCAGCAACATGCTTGCGGTATTCCACACCTTGCCCCGAAATTCTTTTTTGACAAACATTTTTCTTAAGGCTACTTGTTCATTTCCAATATCTAATAAGGCTACCGTCCCAACTACTTTCCCTTCATACGTTGCTACCCAGAAATTGCCGTTATCTCTTTGGTAAAACTGCTCAATCTCTAGTAAGTCTGGCTGTTCTTCCTTTGTAATTGGAACGTTATATTCTTTTTGCTGGATGTGAACGATTAAATCAACTACTTCCGATTGGTACTTACTTTCATATGTCTGAATACAAATCGTATCGCTCATCGAATCTCCTTCCATTCTGAAGCTAGTAAACTATACACCGCAAGATTATGGAAATGGTCATATAACCATTCTTCATCTCGCAAAATACCGTCTAACTTGAAGCCAAGTCGTTCTGGAATCGCACGACTCTTCTCATTTTCTACACCGCAACGAATTTCAATTTTATTCAGTTTCAAATCTTCAAATGCATAGCGAAGCACCGCTTTCACACTTCGCGTCATAATTCCTTTTCCGCCAGCATCTTCTGCCAGGTAGTATCCAAGACTCGTTGCTTTCTTTCCCCAGCTCACTTCATGAATCCCTACCATTCCAACAAGTTTTCCTTTATAACGAATGCCAGTTTCAAAACCGCTTCCATCTGCAAATTTCTTCAGCCACATCGGAAAAATTTCGTCATATGCATCAGCTGATTTTGTACCATCTACCCACGGAAGCCATCTTTTTAAATGATCCCTGTTCTGATCTACTAATTGATACAACTCTTTTTTATGATGCTTTTCTAGTAATTGAAGTTGGATTTCATCATCGACGCGAAGTGTGAACATTTCTCCATCCCCTTTTTTCTTATTATTCTAACATTTTAAGGTGGAAAATGTTAAATATTCATGCTTTCTTATTGCAACAGCAATACAAAAACAACATACGCCATCAATATATCGGCGATTCGATACGGAAACAAACAAAAAGACGCACAGCCACCGCTGCACGTCTTTTTGTTTATTACTTCTCTGCAACTTGCACTTCTTTTACGTAAGCTGCTTCGAATTTTTGGATGTCACCTGCGCCCATGAAAATAAGAACGCCAGTTTTATGTTTCTTTAATACATCCGTTGTTGTATCTGTAATCAATTCTGCACCATCAATGCGTTGTTGCAAGTCTTGAATTGTTAAGTCACCTTTGTTTTCACGTGCTGATCCGAAAATATCACATAGGTATACCTGATCAGCCTTGCTTAGGCTTTCCGCAAACTCATCTAAGAATTTTTCCGTACGTGAGAATGTATGAGGCTGGAATACAGCGACAATTTCACGATCTGGATGCTTTTGACGAGCCGCTTCAATCGTTGCATTAATTTCTGTCGGATGGTGTGCATAATCATCGATGATGACCTGCTCTCCCATCGGTTTTTCATTAAAGCGACGTTTTACGCCTCCAAACGTTGTTAATTGATGTTTTACTGCTTCTACATCAACATTTTCATAATGGCAAAGTGCAATAACTGCTAATGCATTTAATACGCTATGATTGCCGTATCCTGTAATTTTGAACGTTTCATAATACGTATTACGAACGAATACATCAAATACAGTGCCATCTGTTCTCTTTTGAATGTTACGAGCTTGGAAATCATTATCTTCACCAAATCCATAGAAAATAACAGGTACTTTCGCTTGAATTTTTTGAAGTTCTTCATCATCACCACATGCAATAATTCCTTTTTTCACTTGAAGTGCCATCTCTTGAAATGCACTAAATACATCATTAATATCTGTAAAATAATCTGGATGGTCAAAATCAATATTTGTCATAATTGCATAGTCTGGATAGTAAGACAAGAAATGACGACGATACTCACATGCCTCAAACACAAAATACTTACTATTTTCTACCCCATGCCCTGTTCCATCTCCAATAAGGTAAGACGTTGGGTGTGCACCTTGCATTACATGGGCTAACAAACCAGTTGTTGATGTTTTTCCATGTGCACCTGTGACAGCAACACTTGTATACTTACTCATAAGATCCCCTAAAAAGTGATGATAACGGTGTACTGGGATATTTAACTCTTTCGCTGCTACAATCTCTTCATGCGTATCAGGGAACGCATTTCCTGCGATAATCACTTGTCCTTCTTTTACATTGTTTTTATCAAAAGGAAGGATGGAGATACCACGCTTTTCCAATGCTGTTTGTGTAAAGAAACGCTTTTCAAAATCAGAACCTTGAACAGTATGCTTCATGTCATGAAGAATTTGTGCTAATGAACTCATTCCTGTTCCTTTAATTCCTACAAAATGGTAAACTGTCATCTTAAAGAACCTCCAACATTTCGAACTAATACAACGGCCTATCTATAAGACAGTATATGAATCTTTTCTTATTTTGGTAATCATCATACATTTCCGATACAGCGGAACTTTCATCAGCTCTCGCCAATCAGGATAAACACGTACGTACTTCTTTTATGTCCATAACAAAACCATTATAGCAAAAAACAATCCGTTATACTATGATAACAGAAAAACTGACAGGGTCAATTCCCTATCAGTTTTTCTGTTTCCTACATATCTTCTCTTTTTTCTAATTGAACACGCTCTAAACGTGGGTTTGGACGATATTTACGTCCAGCCTTCGCTTCTGGTTTTCCATTTAATTCTACATTATCACCTGTAAAACCAATGTTCATTTTTAATAAACTGCTTCCTACCCCGTATAGATCTACAGGAACATTTTGCGCTTCAAATTCACGAATACGTTTTTCATCAAACCCACCAGTGACAACAATATCTACGTGCTCAAACCCTTCCTCATCGAGCGCTTTACGAAGAGCGAAAACAAGTGATGGATTGACACCACGTGGGTCAAACGTTCCAAGTACTTCTGGATGACGAATGAAATATTGATCAATCATTGTACGTGATGTATCAATACGTACACCTTTTAATTCTGAACCAAATTCGCGTGCAACGCGAAGCCCATCTGTAATAACATCATTGTTATAGTCAATCAGTACAACGAGATCATCCTCTGGAAACTTTTTGTAGTATGCTTTCGCAGCTTCTACAACATCACCATTAAACATTTGAATTAATGCATGAGGCATTGTCCCCATTCCACTCTTGCCCCACCATTCATTCATTGCATGCGTTGCTTGTGCACTCATGCCACCGATATACGCAGCATACCCATCACCAGCTTGCTGTGTATAATGATCATCACGGTCTCCCATGAAAATAACAGGTTTTGCTTTTTCACCGCTACGAGCAGCTTGTACAACGTTATATACATTTGTTGCAACAGATGTACGACGAGCTAAAATCCCATCGATTACACCTTCTAAAAACCCGAAATATTCATAAGGCCCCGTAATTGTTAAAACTGTTTCAAATGGATTAATATTGTCCCCATCCTTTAAAGAATGAATTTCAAGTTCTTCAGGATGTGTAGCGAATGTTTGTAACAATGCTAATACTTCATCTGTTCCGCAAAGTACCGCATGTTCTTTTTGGAAAAATTGCATTGTCACAACACTTTTTGGGCGAAATTCTTGAATAATGTCACGAGTTTTTAAAAAGTAAACGGCAGAGAACCAGCCTTCCCCAACTCGTTCATCAAATTTAAATGTTTTATTTGTTAGTCGATTGATTTCACCTTTTAATTTTAATTCAATTTCTTTCATGTCGTTTACTCCCTACTTTACTATCCAACATTTTCTCTTAGTATACAGCAAAACCGCTTCCTATACATTTGTTTCCTGCATAGCAGCAAACTCATCCTCTGAAATAAGGACATCCCTCGGTTTTGTTCCCCGTGCTTCAGAAATAATTCCTTGTGCTTCCATCTCTTCAATAAGACGTGCCGCACGATTATAACCGATGCGGAATTTTCTCTGTACAGAAGATGTGGACGCTCCCCCTTGTTCTACAACAAATTGACATGCATCAAAAAACAGTTCATCTTCGGCTTCATGTTGCTCTGTTTTCGCCAATAAATCTTCTTGCTTAAATAAATAGTTCGGTTTCATTTGCTTTTTCACATGTTCAACTGTTTTTTCAATTTCATCATCCGATACGTATACACCTTGCACACGAACCGCTTTTGACGTACCGTTTCCCAAAAATAGCATATCACCGCGGCCAAGTAATTTTTCTGCTCCTCCAATGTCAATGATTGTACGCGAATCGACTTGAGAGGATACTGTAAACGCAATACGCGTTGGAATATTTGATTTAATTAATCCTGTAATAACATCTACAGATGGACGCTGCGTTGCGACTAATAGATGGATACCACAAGCACGTGCTTTTTGAGCAATACGGCAAATTGCTTCCTCAACATCACCAGGAGCAACCATCATTAAATCAGCTAACTCATCAATTACAATGACGATATATGGTAATGTCTCACCTGGAACTTCCTGCTCGCTCACAATTGTATTATAACGATTTAAATCACGTGCACCAGCATGCGCGAACAATTCATAACGGCGTTCCATCTCTTCTACAGCCCATTTTAACGCTGCTGTAGCTGCTTTCACATCTGTAATAACAGGTGCAACAAGATGCGGAACAGAATTATATGGTGCAAGCTCAACCATTTTCGGGTCAATCAACATCAGCTTCACTTCATGCGGTTTTGCTTTATATAAAATGCTCGTTAAAATCGCGTTAATGCACACACTTTTCCCTGAACCAGTCGCACCAGCGATCAGTCCATGTGGCATCTTCCTGATATCCGTTACAATTGGTTCTCCAGAAATATCAAGTCCAAGCGCAACTGTAAGCGGTGATTCACTCTTCGTGAACACAGGACTTCTCAAGATCTCCCTTAGAAATACCGGCTTACTCTCTTTATTCGGAACCTCAATTCCGATGGCGCTTTTCCCTGGAATTGGTGCTTCAATTCGAATATCTTTTGCAGCTAAACTCAACTTAATATCATCGCTTAAGTTTGTAATTTTATTTACCTTCACACCTGGATCAGGTTGTACTTCAAAACGAGTTACAGCCGGTCCTTGTGAAACATTGATAACATGAGCCCCAACATGGAAATTATCAAATGTTGTATCTAATAATTCTTTCTGCTCCTCTAACCAGCCTGTATTTTCAAATGATGTCTGACTCGGGATCGTCAACAATGTTAATGGTGGCATAGCATATTCAGGCGGTGTTTGCAGTACATTACGCATATCATTCTCTCTTTTGGCTACAACGTATGCTTTTTCTTGTACCCCTTCATTTGCAACAGGTGCCTTTACTTCTATTTGCTGTACTGGCTTCTCTGTTACTTGAGTTTCCACTACAACTTGCTGTGCTGGTCTCTCTTCTTCTCGAGTTTCCACTACAACTCGCTCTACTGGTCTCTCTTCTTCTCGAGTTTCCACTACAACTTGCTCTACTGGTCTCTCTTCTTCTCGAGTTTCCACTACAACTTGCTGTGCTGTTTGCCCTTTTTCTTGTGGTGCTTCTTTCACTTGTTGTACAGGCTGCTCGTTCACTTTCGGTGTTTCTTCAGCTTGTTTTACAGGAGCTTGCGGTGTTTGCATTCTAACCGCATGTCTCTCCATCAATTTTCTTCTATCTTGTTTTAACATCACAACATTAAACGGCACATGACGCTTTTTCTCACGCTTCGGTTCTTCTTTTTGCTTAACAGGCTGTTCCAAAGCAACTTCTTGCTTTTCTTCTGCCTCTTCGATTAATACATTTGCAAAGGTTTGAACTGCTTCTTTCGTATGCTCGTCTGCTGCTGAAGATATTCCTGAAACAACTTTTTCTGTTTTAGAAACAAAATTCTCTTGCTCTGCCGTTTTTTCAACTACTACTTGAGCCGTTCCTTCTGCAGACTCTTTCGGTGTTTCAACAACATTTACTTCTTCAAATGTTTCGGCTACTTCGGCAACCGGTATTTCTTCAGTTTCTTCCACTGTTTCAACTTCCGGTGCTGTTTCTTCAGCTTCTTCCACTGCTTCAACTTCCAGCGTTGTTTCTTCAGCTTCTTCCACT
>NZ_JAGDQK010000027.1:0-112728 GCF_017498755.1 Bacillus sp. XF8
GCTTCAACTTCCGGCGTTGTTTCTTCAGCTTCTTCCACCGCTTCAACTTCCGGCGTTGTTTCTTCAGCTTCTTCCACTGCTTCAACTTCCGGCGTTGTTTCTTCAGCTTCTTCCACCGCTTCAACTTCCGGCGTTGTTTCTTCAGCTTCTTCCACCGCTTCAACTTCCGGCATTGTTTCTTCAGCTTCTTCTACTGCTTCAACTTCCGGTGCTGTTTCTTCAGCTTCTTCAGCTTCTTCCACTTCCGGTGCTGTTTCTTTAACCTCTTCAGCTGTTTCCTCCACTACTTCAGCAACATTTTCTTCTAAAGTAGTTTTCTCCACTAGCTGTTCTTCTTCTATTTCTCTCTTATATTCATTTTCTTCCGTTGACGTTGTATCCATGTTCTCTACAGTAGAATCTAATAATTCACCTTGTAGAGATTCTTCATTTCCTCCGTTATCATATTCTGATAACACCACTACATCTGGTTCTTGCTCAAATACCTGTACAGTTTCAACAGTATGCTCTTCTTTCTTATTATCCTGTCCAACTGATTTATGTAACAAGCCATCAGTTACAAATGGACGAGAGTCTGAAGTGACATCTACTTTTTCTTGCTCCTCTAACGAAGTAAGTGAGCGTTCGGAATCGTAACCATTTTTCTCTAACCACTGATCAACAACGGACTTTTCCTCTTTTTTGCTTTCTTGTTGTTGATTATGATCTAGATCTTTCTCCTGCTTCTCAGAAGGAGTAAAGGATTCGTCTGAGAAATTCGCAAGAGAGTATCCTTTTTTCTCTAGCCAAGCATCGACGACAGATTTTCCTTCAACCGATATTTCAAGATCTTCCCGCCCTTTTTCTTCTACCTTAACTTCTTGTTTCTCCACAGACGGACGTTTATATCCAAAGATAGGCGAAATCATTTCTGTTGGGCGAAATGGTCTTCGATTGCTTTCTTGTACTGGCACAGATTTTTTTGGCATGAAAGGCTCTGGCTCAATTTCTCGTTCAATTTGTTGAGGGACAAATGTATGAACTGGTTCTTTTTCTACATAGCTTGGCCGGCGTCTCTCCATGTGCGTTACTCTTGGCAGAGGCTGCTGCTCAACATGTGTTGATTCTTCCACGTTCTCCTCATCAAATCCATCATCAGGTATTAACGGAAAGCGGCATTTCACACCTGAATTCCGACTAGCCATTTGTGCTTCTCTTGCTTCAGTGTAGTGGTTAACACGAGGAATTTTCGGCTTACTTTCAGTGTTCTTCGGTACTTCTTTATTCATCGCTGTTTTTTCTTCCTGATGTTCCTCTTTGTTAAACAGCTTTTTCATCCAATCTAACATGCTTACCACTCTTTCTACTAAATAGTAACATCCTTTATTGTATCAGCATTCGGCAAAAAGTGCAGGTAAAATTACGCTCTTGTATTTTGTCCACATATTCAAATTTTCAGTAAGTACAATATGGTTTTTTGGGAAAAGCGTTACAATCCAAGGACATTTAAGCAAAAAAAATAGCCTCATTCTATCATGAGACCATTTCTTCTATATAAATACATTTTGATTTGCAGGCGTATAAGTCACTGCTATGAAAACAAAAGGTGACCTGCACTCCTTTTCTCTCTTTATTTTAACTTGGCATGGGGCAGGAAGAGGATCTGACCGCTTCTATGCATGGCCAGATGCTCTCTACCACCTTAAAAGAAAGGTTTTATGTCGTTTTTTCACTTTGTACTTATATATCAATTAAAACTTAAATTCTTGTCCAACTTCATAGCTATCTTCTAATACAAGAATACCTTTTTCCTGCGGAGCATCTGGAAGCTCTAATTCACGTGCAGAGCAAAGCATACCAGAAGATGGAGTGCCGCGAAGCTCAGCTGGTTTAATTAACATACCACTTGGCATTACAGCACCGATTTTTGCAACAACAACTTTTTGTCCTGCTTCAACGTTTGGTGCACCGCATACGATTTGCAGTGTATCTGTACCAATTTCTACTTTACAAATGCTTAATTTATCAGCATTTGGATGCTTTTCTTTTTCAGCTACATAGCCAACAACAAATTTCGGCGTGAGGTCTGCTTCTACCTTTTCCTCAAAACCATTCTTCGCTAAGATTTCATTGATTTTTTCAACAAGCTCTTTTGTTAAAGTAATATTTCCTGTTTCCTTTACTTCTACATACGATGACGCATTAAAGATGTTAAATCCTCCTGTTACGTTGCTTTCACGATCATAAACGCGAGCAACATCTCCTTTGCGATCAAATGTACGGTTTTCTAATGTAATATCTTGTAAGGCAACGATTAATGTGTCGCCAATCCCTTCAAGGTTGTAAAAAACGTTCACTATGTTCATCCTTTCTCTTTTTCATCTGTCTTCTTCCGATTTTTCGCTAAAATAAAGATCGGTTCAAAGTCCCCATCTTCATATACAAATGAAAGTGATGTAATCGGAACATGACCTTCAGCAAAAAATTTCATTGTCATTTGTGCAATAATATCATAACCGATTTCGTTCACGATATCAGCAATAATTAAAACATCTTGGTGCGGAACAGCCACCACCATGTCGCCTGAAATCTTGTCACGCATCGATTGTAATAGCGATTCATTTAAAATACGACTCGCATCATATCCATCATTTGTGTTTAAGAAATAAAATGTATTCCCAGCCACTTGATCTTGTTTAAATGTATGGCTTAATGAACGTACATTAAATAATGCCATTTCACGTACTTGTTGCTCTGTAAGCCCTAGCTTTTGTAATAAACGCTCATCAATTAATCGATATGTGTTATTAGAGTCTAAGGCATAATAAATGCGCGTTTCTGCTGTATGATCCGTCATTAAAAATGGATTACCTTCTTCCGCTTGTTTCGGGAAAGAAGTAGAGCGAATGACCGGCAGAATCTTTGCTGCACTGCTTTCTTCTTTATGCATCGCAACTAGCGCCTCTTGCACGTAATAGACAACATCATCAATTGCCGCTTCTTTTTTCACTTCCCATTTCGCTACAACTCCTGGGAGCGAAACATTAATACCTTTTTTTGTATCCTTTTGTTCAATGCGAAGTACATCTTTTTCACTATCATAATGAAATTCCCATTCTGGACGAGCCAATCTAGTCATTAACTCTTCTTTCATTTTTTTACTTGTCATTTTCATTTTGTTTTCCTCCCTTCCAAAAAAATAACCTCCCCCGCGAAGGTAGAGGTTGTTTTTACAATTTAATTGGCTAATCGCCTTATTTTAACCCTTCAATAAACGCTTCAATTTGTTCTTGTGTTTTACGATCTTTGTTTACATAGCGTCCAGTTTCTTCACCTTTATTGTACGCTACAAAGCTAGGAATGCCAAATACGTCTAGTTTTACACATAGATCAATAAATTCATCACGATCTACATAGTAAAAAGAGAAATCACTATATTTCTCTTCTACTTCTGGCATAAATGGATCAACAAAACGGCAATCTGGACACCATTCTGCTGAGAACATAAAAATGACTTTCTCTTCATTTTTTAACGTTTGGAATTGTTCCATGCTTTCTAATGATTTCATCTATATTTCCTCCTCTAACGAAGTGTATCTTTTCATACTATAATCTTCTTTTATACTACCATACATCACACACGGTGCAAGGTTTATGCTTGTTTTTCGTCATACTTATATTGCCCAACTAATAGCTTTACAACATGTACAAATAATTGCGTGCGATCCACATAATGATCTGTGAAGATTCCGATTGCACCTTCATGACTACGAATATCTTTCCGCTTCACGAACTCCTCCATTACTTCACTTAGCTCTTTTCCATCTTCAAGAGGAGCAAGAAAATCATCAGGCAACTTAATACGTGCCCCGCCCGCTACAAATATTTTGCCTGTACCCGTTGCTAAAGCTCCCCAGTTACACATAAACAAGCCGTGCTCTGTTTTCATTACGCCTCCTTCTAGTCCGATACCAATGTCAGCTTGCTCTTTCTCTAGCACTCGCTTTGCTCTATTGATTGCGCCTTGCATCGTTTCTTCATCAGAAAATGGTTGCGCTGCAACTCCTGAAGGAACTGGGGCGGCAGTGATATTCGCCTCTTTCCATACTTCTTGTACAGCTCCTACTTTTGTTTGATTTTTCGATCCAACTGCTACTTTCATCTTTTTCACCTCTATATAAATTCGTGCTATGCAGAACAAAAGTAACTAACAATCTTGTTTGCTCTTTATTTTAGTTCTTCACTTTCACATCACATAATTTCCAGCCCCGAAAACAAAAACAGATTTCCTCTCACTTCCTCTTTCTGGGTTTACATGATACGAGGCGAAAACAGGAACTGACCGCTTCTACACATGGCTGGGTCCTCTCTCTAATCTAAAAAAGAAAGGGTTTTTAGCCCTTTCTTTTAAGCGTTATTTTTAATCGTTTCCAATGTTGTTTTATCTGTTGCTCTCACAAGTTTCGTAATTAATTCTTTCGCTGCTGCGTAATCATCAACATGTAAAATAGACGCATGTGTATGAATGTAACGAGCGCAAACACCAATTACTGCTGATGGAATACCAGAGTTACTTGTATGTACACGACCTGCATCTGTACCACCTTGTGAAATAAAGTATTGGTACGGAATGTTATGTGTTTCAGCTGTATCTAAAATAAATTCACGCATTCCTCTATGCGTTACCATTGTACGGTCATAAATACGAAGAAGCGCACCTTTTCCTAACTGACCAAATTGCGTTTTATCCCCAGATGCGTCATTTGCTGGGCTTGCATCAAGCGCATAGAAAATATCTGGCTGAATCATATTAGCCGCTGTTTGCGCCCCGCGAAGTCCGACTTCTTCCTGCACAGTCGCACCAGAATATAATGTATTTGGCAATGTTTCATCTTTTAATTCTTTTAACAATTCAATTGCAAGGCCACAGCCGTAACGGTTGTCCCAAGCTTTTGCCATAATTT
Organism: Bacillus sp. XF8; assembly: GCF_017498755.1. Lineage (NCBI taxonomy): Bacteria > Bacillati > Bacillota > Bacilli > Caryophanales > Bacillaceae > Bacillus > Bacillus sp. XF8. The sequence goes on from NZ_JAGDQK010000027.1 coordinate 4,944, forward strand.
TCTTTTCGTTTGCCATCGGTGTAAACGGACAAATTGGAACAATTTGTTGTCCTGGTTTCACACCAATTTCAAGTGCTTGCTCATAGCTATCTGCACCAATATCAATTAACATATTTTTTATATCCATCGGTTTCGCACGTTGCGCGTCACTTAATAAATGAGGCGGTATAGAACCAACAACCCCAACAATAGGACCATTCTTCGTCATAATTTGTACACGCTGCGCCAGCAATACTTGACTCCACCAGCCGCCTAGCGTTTGAAAACGAATCATCCCGTTTTTCGTAATTTGTGTAACCATAAAGCCAACTTCATCCATATGGCCAGCTACAAGAACGCGCGGACCATCCTCATCCCCTTTTTTCAGGCCGAACACGCTACCTAAACCGTCTTGAACGATTTCATCTGCATATTTACTTAGCTCTTGTTTCATAAAACGGCGCACATCATGTTCAAACCCTGATGTACCTTGTAATTCTGTTAACGTACGAAATAATTCTAACGTCTCTTTATTCACGAAGTTCCCTTCTTTCAAACCTTAGTAGAATACCTCTTTTATTGTAACGAAATTTTCGAATTGTTTCTAGTTTCTTCTTTTTTCATTAAAATTGCATTATAATTATTATCGATACACTATTTTATAGAAGTGAGGTGAATATATGAGCTGGAAAGGTTTACTAGCTGGTGTTGGTGTTGGTTTTGCAGCTGGTTATCTTGTTGCAAACAAAGTTCAAGAACAATCCCATATTTCTTCAGAAAAAGCATTAAAAATGGTGAAACAAGCATTAAGTCATAAAGGCGAAGTTACTGGCTCTTGGGTACATATGGTTCCAGAGACGTTTGAAAAATATGATGTTGCATATGAAGTATACCGCGGTGGTCTTACAACAATTTTAAATGACATTCAAGAACGATTTGAATTTTTAGTAGATGCAAAAACAGGTACAGTTTTAGAAGTAAAAGCTGCTTAAAAGAACTCGAAAAATCCGAAAACATAAAGTGAAACTTCGATCAGTGGAGGACTTCATTCCCACATCGATTATTCGCCCTTACCAATTAGATTGTTATGGACAATAATAATCTAATTGGTAAGGGCTACAGCTCATGAATAGCGGGATTACAGCGTGCAGATAAATTTCTGCACGCCTTTTCATATTCTTTCAATTATCGTCGCTGTCGACATCCCATGTCCAATGCAAATTGTCAGTAGGCCGTATCTCCCTTGCCGCCTCTCCAATTCATGAAGAAGAGACGTCATTAATTTCGCACCAGTCGCCCCAAGTGGATGACCTAATGCAATCGCACCACCATTAACATTCACCTTTTGTAAATCCGCCTCCATTTCCTTTTGCCATGCTAAAACAACCGATGCAAATGCTTCATTGATTTCTACAACATCCATATCATGAATTGTTAAATTTGATTTTTGCAGTACTTTTTTCGTTGCAGGGATAACGCCATCAAGCATTGTCGTCGGGTCAGAACCAACAACCACTTGATTCACAATACGAGCACGTGCTTTACAACCTAACTCTTTTGCCTTTTCGCTATCCATCAGCAAGATTGCTGCAGCACCATCACTAATTTGACTTGCATTCCCTGCTGTGATTACTCCATTTTCTTTAAACACTGTTTTTAAATTGGCTAACGCTTCATAAGAAGTGTCCCTTCTCGGACCTTCATCATTTTCAACTAATATTTCATTACCTTCTTTATCTACACCACGCAGTGGCACAATCTCTCGCTGAAAGTGTCCCGATTCAATAGCTTGAAGTGCTCGTCTATGGCTTTCTAGCGCGTAAGTATCTAACTGTTCACGGGTAATACCATATTTTTCTGCAATCATCTCAGCAGATACACCTTGATGCACAATTTGATACTTTTCGTGAAGGCTACTCGGTATCGTCTGCTCATTTCCATCACTTAAAATCGGAACTTTTGTCATATGCTCAACACCCGCTGCAATCGTAATGTCCATATCCTCAGATTTAATTTCTTGCGCAGCAAAATGAATAGCCTGTTGACCAGAACCACAGAGCCTATTAATGGTTACCGCTGGAACTGTTATAGGAAAACTTGCTTCAAGCGCCGAAAGTCTTCCAATATTAAAACCTTGTTCATTGATTGGCGTTACACACCCCATAACAATATCTTCTATGAGCCCTTTCTCTATATTCCCCCGTTTTGTTACTTCATCCAGTGCAACTGCCGCAAGTTGTACTGGGTGAAGGAAACGAAACGCTCCATTTCTTTTACCAACTGGCGTACGTACAGCTTCAACAATGACAACATCTCGTTTCATATTTTCTCACTCACTTTCCCTTTTGAATAATCATAAAAACCTTTCCCAGTCTTTCTTCCAAGATGCCCTGCCTCTACAAGTTTCACAAGTGTTTGCGGTGCTCTAAACCTATCACCAAATGCTTCCATTAATCCTGTACTCGCAAATAATAGCGTATCTAGCCCTACATAATCCGCTAATTCAAATGGACCCATTGGATAGTTCAAGCCAAGCCGAATTGCTTTATCAATGTCTTCTTTACTTGCGATTCCTTCTTCATACATACGCATGCACTCTAACATATGAATAGCGATTGCCCGTGACGTCACAAATCCTTGCATATCTTTCACAACAACCGTTTCTTTCCCAATTTCTTCTGAAAGTGCTTTTACTGCTTGTATCGTACTTTCTGCCGTAACCACTCCTCTTACAATTTCAACGAGCTTCATAACAGGAGCGGGATTAAACCAATGCATCCCCACTACTTTTTCTGGACGACTGGTTACACTTGCAATCGCGGTTACACTTAATTCAGATGTATTTGTTGCTAAAATAGTAGATTGCGATGTATACGAATCTAGCTTTTGAAAAATCTCCTTCTTCAACTGTAATATTTCTGGTACCGCTTCAATAACAAGCTCTACATTTTGGCAAGCTTCTTCCAGTACAACTGTAGAAGTAATATGAGTTAGAGTGTAATTTTTTTCTTCCTCTGTCATACGCCCTGCGTTCACGAAACGACTCAAGCTTTTCGTAATAGTTTCATAAGCTTTTCTTAAATTTTCTTCTGATACGTCATACATTTTCACATGTTTACCGCCCATCGCTAACGCTTGGACGATTCCACTTCCCATAATTCCTACACCAATTACTGCGATATTTTGAATCATCATATTCCTCCTATCATTACTTTTCATTTTTTCTATGTAATGTATTTCAACAACGACTCATTTGTTTTGAAATGGTCTTGCATATTCATCGTCATAAGCCCATACTCTTCGCAATAATATTCTTCATAATCTCATTCGTTCCAGCATAAATCGAGCTCACTGGAATATCACGATGACGCCGCGCAATCTCGTATTCTTCCATATATCCATATCCGCCGTGCAGCTGTATGCACTCCGCTGATACTTTTTTTGCAAGGTCTGTTAACCACCACTTCGCCATTGATACTTTTGTTACGATGTTCTCACCATTCATATGAGCGGTAATACAGTCATCTACAAATGTTTTGCCAATTTCAATTTCCGTATACATCTCTGCTAATCGAAACTGTACTGTTTGAAAATCACTTATACTTTTTCCGAATGCTTTTCGCTCTTGGACATAGTTTTTCGTTAAATGTAGCATCACTTCCGCCGCTGTTTTAGCTGCAATTGCAACGATGAGACGTTCTTGCTGCAACTTTTCCATGAGATAATAAAAACCTTTTCCTTCTTCTCCTAATAAATTAGAAGCCGGAACTTTTACATCTTCAAAAATAAGTTCTGCTTTATCTTGACTATGTAAGCCAATCTTTTTAAGTTTTTTCCCTCTCTTAAATCCTTCCATTCCTCTTTCTAAAACGAGCAAACTCATGCCTTTATGAGCGGGCTTAACATTTGTGTCAGTCTTGCAAACAACGACGACTAAATCTGCATGAATACCATTTGTAATAAATGTTTTTTCACCATTCACGACATAATAATCACCTTCTTTTCTTGCAGTTGTTCGAATACTTGCCAAATCAGAGCCTGCCCCTGGCTCCGTCATCGCAATCGCAGTTATACACTCCCCACTTACACATTTTGGTAACCACCGCTTCTTTTGTTCTTCTGTTCCATACTGCGTGAAGTATGGAACGACAATGTCATTGTGCAAACCAACCCCAATTAAACTTGATCCAACTTTTTCAAGTTCCTCATTAATGACAACCGAATATCCAAAATCAGCACCTGCTCCACCATACCGCTCATCTACCACCGGACAAAGAAAACCTTTATTCCCCATACTTATCCAAAAAGAACGAGGAATCATTCCTTCTTTTTCCCATTGGTTATAGTACGGATATGCTTCCTTTTCTAAAAATTTATGAAAAGCATCACGAAAAATGTGATGCTCCTCCTGTAAATACTTATGCCTCATCATATCCTCCCCTTAGCTTCCGCTTCTGTCCCTTGACTACGCAAAATAAACTTTTGAATTTTGCCACTTGCATTTCTTGGAAGTTGTTCAACAAATACATAGCGACGCGGACGTTTATAATCAGCAAGCTCATCACTTGCTTTACAATACTCATCTAATATCTCTTCGGTAAGAGACTGATCTTTTGAAACGATGTATGCTAGAACACGTTCTCCCCAAAGCTCATCTTTCTCTCCAAGCACCGCAACATCTAAAACACTTTCATGTGTATATAAAAAATCCTCGACCTCACGTGGATAAATGTTTTCTCCGCCGCTAACGACCATATCATCAACGCGGTCTGCAACGTACAAGTAACCATCTATATCTACATAACCCAAATCGCCTGAATGATACCATCCTTTATACAATGCTTTTGCTGTCGCCTCCTCATTGTTGTAATACCCTTTCATCAAACAGGAACCTCGCATAATAATTTCTCCGATTTCATACGGTCGTAATATATCATTTGGCTCAGATAGGCCTTCTTCATTTGGACGGACAATACGAATTTCATGATTATAGGCAGCCTTTCCTGCAGAACCTACTTTAGTAAGCTGCTCATTCTCTCGTAAAAAAGTAACTGCCGGTCCCATTTCCGTCATACCATAAGCTTGTACTAATGAAACATTCAATTTTTCATCACATGCTTTTACAAGTGCCGGCGCCATTGAAGCTGCTCCATATAAACCATACCTAAGAGAAGATAAATCATACTGCCCTAAATCTTCCTGCAACATCATGTTCCACATTGTAGGTGCTGCAAACATAACTGTAACCTTCTCTTTTTCAATCGTTTCGAGCACATTCTTTGCATCGAAATGGTGCAGAATAATATTCGTGCCACCGCTATGTACCCTTGGAACGAAGCAACAATGTAACTCAGCACAATGAAACATTGGTGCTGTTACAAGACCACGACTATTCTCGGTATAATGTAAATATGCGATTCCTATTAAACTTTGATCAATAATTTCTCGATGACGATGAAGCACTCCCTTCGGATAACCCGTTGTTCCACTTGTATACATAATGGAACAAATATCCTCTTCTTTTACTTCTACTGTTTCAAATGTCGGTAATGCATTAAATATTTTTTCTTCGTATGAAATAGAAAACGGTGGATGATTTTGGTCAATGTACCAGAACTGAATATGAGGAAATTGTTTATGGATGCTTTGTACTTGGGAGGATAATTGCTTTTCAAAAAGTACGATTTTAGGAGAAGCATCTTCTAATATATAAATGAGTTCTTGTGGTTTTAATCTAAAATTAATTGGGTTAAATACAGCGCCAATTTTTGCACAGGCGAAGCATATAGTTGCTAGTTCACTACTATTAAAGAGAAATGTCGAGACCCGATCACCTTTTTGTATTCCACTTTTTTGGAGCGCATGAGCTAGCTTATTTACCTGTTCATTCCATTCTGTATACGTCCAGCGAATCTGTTTTTTCGGTTCAACAATCGCTTCTTTATTTGGATAATTTCTAGTAGTCAGTTCAAGCAAAGTTCCAATCGTTATATTCAATATATTTCCCCCTTTCGAATAAAACGCTTCTCGTATAGAGCATCTAACAATATAGTAACTCGGAAATATTATAACAATTTTCAGAAAATTTTAAAAGTTATTCTTTCAAAAAATCTTTGCACTGAAGTAGTTTGCAGTTGAAAGAAAACAGAAACACTCTCACTTTTTTGAAGGGAGGGTTAGTCCCCTCCACTCCATGTTCCTATCTTTCTTACACTTTACTTGATACATTTTCCTCTTTTCGTTCTACCTTCTCAACCATATTCCCGTCCTCATCCCACTTCACAGCACGGTAATACGCATCATGATAGAAGCTGAACCACGCTTTTTTCTCTACACCATACTTCATCCATTTTTGCTTATGTTCAATGGACGTCATCGGATAATCATCATAAGCCATTACCCATAATACATTTTGATGTGCGTGCGTTGGCAATAAATCTGCTAAATGGAGCATCGTTTCCCCCTGGCTTTCGAGAACAATCACAGCATGACCATCACTATGTCCGCCTGTACGCACCATCCTTACTTCATCTGAAATTTGTATTTCTTCTTTGAAGATAACAACTTGTTCTATAATCGGCTCCCAATTTTCTTTCCAATATGTATTACGTGAGCGAATATTTGGGTTTCTCATTTCATTCCATTCTGTTTCTGACACGTACACTTTTGCATTCGGGAATACTGGAACAAGCATACCATTTTCCCATTTTGTTAAACCAGATGCATGATCGAAATGAAGGTGCGTCATTAATACGTAATCAATATCTTCAGATTTTAAACCAAGATCAGCTAGAGAAATTTCAACTGACGATTCTTCCGTTACACCTTGATTTCGCTTCATCTTTTCATTCATTTTATCATTTCCAATTCCTGAGTCGATAAGCATGTTTCCATCTTTCGTTTGCACAAGCAATGGGTCTGTCCGTAAATAAATATGATTTGTATCATTATGTTTATATTTACGAGACCATAAAATTTTCGGTACAACTCCAAACATTGCTCCTCCATCTAAATGAGTGTTCCCACCGCGCAGCCATGTTACTTTAATTCCTCCAATTTGTAAACATTCCATTCCTTTATTCCCCCTTTTCTATTTGATTTTAACATAAAATTCAGATTATTTTATTTCATAAAGTGAAACTTGAATTTTGAGGTGGGCTCTTACTGCCCGTTAATGCGTGATAAAAAAACCTGCGCATTACTGCGCAGGTTCTGTACGATATTTCGCTTCAACACGATAAATACGATGCCCTTTACTAGAAAACTTCTCTTCATATTCCGTCATAATGTTACCTTCGAAATCACTGTTATGAAGATCTAAGCTAAGGAATGTTAATAGCATGCCGTATTCAGCCATACTCATAAGAGAGTATTCAAATAAACTTTGGTTATCCGTTTTAAAATGAATCTCTCCACCTGTTACTAACACTTCTTCATAATTGCGTAAAAATGTTTTATACGTTAAACGACGCTTCTCGTGACGATTTTTTGGCCATGGATCTGAGAAATTTAAATATACACGATCAATTTCGCCTTCTGCAAAGAAAACTGTTAAATCTTCAGCATCTTTATTAATTAATTTTAAGTTTGGTACTTCTTCTTCAATTAACTTATCAAGCGCATCTACGATAACACTTGTGAATTTTTCAATCCCGATATAGTTAATATGTGGATTCGCTTTTGCCATCTCATAAACAAAACGGCCACGTCCTGTTCCCACCTCAATATGGATTGGCTGCTCATTGCCAAACACCTCTTGCCAATTGCCACGACGCTCCTCTGGGTTTCCAATTACAAACTGTGAATACTCATTGATTCGATCCATTGCATATGGTTTATGTCTTAAACGCATAGATGTCTTCCTCTCTTTACCAGACTATTTTTTGAAGGTTCATTCCTTCTTTCTTTTTTGATCAATCTATCAAACAAAAAACCAAGTACGTACGAGCACTCGGTCCGCTTCTTTCAAGTATAAGGTGTACCATTTTGATACAAACTACAAAGAGCATAGAACGAAACTTTCATTCCTATAGAAACGTTTCGTTAGTCACTGATTAGCTACTCCATGACGAAACAGAAATTTTCTCTTACTTGTTCAAATTGAACAACAATCGAAAGGATGATCCAGTCATGCCGATTAATCAACAACATCAATTAGAAGTTTTAAAAGATATTTTAGTCAATCACCAAAGTGATTGCTGTGGAACGGTTTCTGAGTGCGAACAATTAGAACGGCTCATTCAATCACTACTTGCAAACGATAGTGTGAACAGCGATGTAAAAGCAATGCTAAACGATGTATATTACTATAGTCAATCGGGTAAATATTCTCCTGATCTAGACAATCATATTTCCAATAATCAAGAGCAACTCACACAATGGATTTCTGGAATGGACAATTTTTCTTAATTTATTTACTCTGAAGCAAGTAGTTGCTGTAAATATTGATGCCAATATTCAGCTTCTGCTTGCTGTTTTTTTGTTGTATGCCATTGAACAGATAAAATAGTTTGTGCCACTACATACCACTTCATACGATGAACCAATGATTCATTCATTTCAATCCCATAATACCCTAGCCACTCGTCCCATTCGTGACGCGGAACATACCAATGTAATAACATGCCAAGATCAAGGGCAGGATCTGCAATAACAGCTCCGTCCCAATCAATTAAAAATAATTCATCTTCATCCGATAATAACCAATTGTTATGATTTACGTCACAGTGACATACGACAAACTCATCATATTCAATATCCTTCAGTGTGGCTTTTAAATACCCCAGCCCTGTCTGAATCGTTTCATCCGTTCTTATGTCTCCCCTTAAAATAAAATACAATTGTTCTAATAACTCCTGTGCATGCAGCGGCTGCTTTCCAAGCCTTTGTATCATCTGCACAAGCGCTTTAGACGAATGTATTTTTTTTAAAAGCTTCGCAACACGTTCAAGTTTCATATCCTCTGGCTCTAGCTTTTTCCCTGAAAGCCACTTTTGAGCAGAAATCACATCACCGTTTGTCACTCTTCTTGTCCAAAGTAATTTTGGAACAATTCCTTCTGCCGACAATACCGCTAAAAAAGGCGATGTATTCCGCTTTAAAAATAGCTTTTGTTGTCCATTTTGCGCAATATATGCATCGCCCGTTGCACCACCAGCTGGTGTAAGACTCCACTCTTCTCCTAATAATTGTTCCAACCATTCCATATTCATTACCCGTTAACAAATCCTTATCTTTTATAGTTATGAAAAGAAAAACCGCAACACCTTTTGAAGATGTTGTGGATTCATATAATTTTTTTACTTTAGTTAAACGAAAGAAAACTTGGCATAAGCCAAGAAATGAGGACAAACGAACCGCCCATCCTTTTACTTTATTTTACAAAACCAATAATAGAATGACAACTTATCGAAATCGTCACCTTTGTCAATTCTACATTTATTACATTCTCATCGTCAAGTAGCGATTTGTCACATTATCGCCAATATATACGAGCTAATCGGAGCCATTTGAAGTTCACTTCCTTGAAATGAAGAAATTGGCTGTACTTTTGCTTTTGCACTATCTGCTAATACGTACCACATTTCGTGTTTCGGCAATGAAACTGTTTCTAATTGCACACCATTATGAAACAAAACAACAATTTCCTTCCAAGGGCCGAACTCTCCTACATTTTGTAAATGATACCCAACAACAGTAGAAGGCGCTTGTAAAAATGTCATATGCTTCTTTATAAGGTGAGCCGCCTGTAAACGGAACGCTCTATGCGCCTTACGAATTGCGATCAACCCTTGTATATAAGAAACTGTTTCCATTTCTTTCTCTTTTTGATCCCAATCAAGCTGATTAATTTCATCAGGCGCATTGTAACTATTTTCATTCCCTTTCTTAGAACGATAAAATTCTTGTCCTGCATGTAAAAATGGGATTCCTTGTGAGAGTAATGTCATCGCTGTCGCTAGGCGATGGCGCCTTTTTTGCACTTCTTCCGTTTCCTGATTACTACGCACGAGTTTATCCCACATCGTCATATTGTCATGACATTCCACATAATTAATACTTTGAATAGGTTCTAAAAATAATCCGTCTCCTTTTTCATTTGCAAGACTTCCTGTTAACACATATTGCAAATGCGTGAGGTCTACACTTCCTCCAAATGCAAAACCACGTTTACTTACATCAAACGTACTTCCTTTTATCGCATCACGAAATTGATCGTTGAACTGCGCAATTTGCGGCATTTTGTTTGCATTGTTAAGCGTTGCCTTCTCTTCTGCTGGAAGCGGCGTTTGTAAATCCCAGCCTTCCCCTAATAACAGCGCATCCTTTTTTATTTTCCTTACTTCCCGTTCTAATTCATTCATCGTTTCTACATCTAAAACTCCCATTAAATCAAACCGAAAACCGTCAACTTTATATTCAGTAAGCCAATATAAAACAGAATCAACAATAAATTTCCGCATCATTTTTCGCTCTGATGCTATATCATTCCCAACTCCCGTTCCATTTGATGGCATGCCATTTTCATCATGTCTGAAATAATATCCTGGTACAAGTTTTTCAAAAGATGACGTTTCTCTTTCATATACATGATTGTATACAACGTCTAAAATTACGCGGAGTCCATGTTCATGAAACTTCTCAATAAGCTGTTTACAATCCTTGATTCGGTTATAAGGATTGGCAGGGTCGCTTGCATATACTCCCGTTGGAACGTTGTAATACAATGGGTTATAGCCCCAGTTATACGCTGCAAACGGCTGTGTTTCATCTACTCCAGCAAAGTGGTGAAGAGGTAAAATTTCAACATGTGTAATTCCTAATTTTTTTATATAAGAAAAGGCCGTTTCTGTCCCAAGTGTCCCCTTCGTATTCTCTTCTGTTAATCCCTTATATGTCCCCTTTTTTTCCACACCACTATTTGGATGCATAGTGGCATCACGAATATGCAATTCATAAAGAATTGCATCCGTAAAAGATTCCAGTTTAGGTAATGCAGTTTGTTCTTTTATATATGTCTTCGCGAGATCAATCACAATTCCATACTTACCGTTCACCGATACAGATTTTGCATATGGATCTACAGCTTCATTCCATATTAAATTAATACAAACGAGAAATGTGTATCGTGCTAATTCAAAGTCCCCTTGTAAAACATGAAACCAAACACCATTCTCTTCTCTTTGCATCTCATAATCCACATACTCTTTATCATTTTTATAAATTCTTACTTTTGCAAGTCTTGCGGTAGGTGCCCACATTTTAAAAGTTGTTTTTTCTTTTCCATAACAAGCTCCTAAATCGCTACCATCATAATAGTATTTCTCATCAAATACAGCCGTTCGAATAACCGCTCCAATTTGTAAATCTGTTTCTTCATTTCGTTCATCTCGCACTGTATAATACTTTCCTACATCAATTGGATAGTCTATATAACATTCATACTTCGTTGCATCTGGGAGAGAAATGATTTGAGCAACTCTAAGCTCCCATACATGATTTCCTTCCTGCATAAAAAATGTCCGGCTTGTTCCATACGTATGCGGGAGCAAAATTGTAATTTTATTCATTTCATCTAAATAGGCTTCAAATGGACGCTTTACTTTCAGCATAAAAAATCACCATCATTCTCGAAATTAAAGTGAAACTATGAATACAAATTGAAAAATCGACATAAAGCTTCTCTTTTTAGGTGGGAGAGAGCAACTGGCCATTCATAGAAGCGGTCAGACCCTCTTCCTCCCCCGTGCAACGTTAAAACAAAGAGAGAAAACTAGTGAGATCACTTTTTGCTTTACATAGCAGGGGATTTTGTATTAAAAAATCAAAATTGATTTATATATCTGTAAGAAATAGGTATCCTCTAAAGATAAAGTGAAACTTCCATCAGTGAGGGTTTTCTTCATCCCCCACCCAGCTTCCTTGTTTCTTTCTGAATATTGAGACGGGGTTCTTACTGCCCGAAAATAACAGGATAAACCGGACGTTACACAAACTTACTATTTCCTATAGTATATTCACATTCATAAGAAACGTTTTTACACTTTAAGGTTCTGTAACTTTATTTCATAAATTGGCTTATACTTTGGAGTTTGATGGACGTGAGACTCGTACAACGTAATGGTATCAGCCTGAAACAATACCGTATCCAGTTGCTTCAGATTTTTAGGATTAAACTTTTCTTCTCCCATCCACTTACGGGCAACAGTAATATGCGGATGATAGGGACGTGTTTCAAGCGAAAAACCATTTCTCTCACAAATCGCATGCACCTGTTTTTGCAAATCAAATAACGCTTGATTTTCTTTTAATCCAGCCCAAAATATGCGCGGGCTCTCTACTAGGCCGAATGTAGAAAAGTTTTGCAGCGTGAGATTTAACTCTGGTGTATTCGCAAGGAGTTGTAATCCTTTCTCTATTCCTCGCAATTGTTCCTGCGCCGCGCTCCCTAAAAAAGCAAGTGTAATATGGTAGTCTTCTTTATGTACCCATGAGCGAAATGGTAACCTGTCCTTCATTTCCTCTTTATAATTTGCAAGTATTTCTTTTATATGATGCGGTAAAGTCACTGCTAAAAAATAATGTGGGACCATTTATATCTTCTCCTTTTTTGTTATTGTTGCTTTTCTTTTGTATCTCATTCAATTGAACAAGAAAAGGATAAAAAGAATCCGCTCCCTAAATAAGGAGCGGTCATATTTCACAACAAATAAAGTGAAACTTCCATCAGTGGGGGTTTCTTCATCCCCCACTGATGGTTAGCCCTCACGAATCGGGCTTTTACGGGTAGTTGTCCCCCACCTATCTTCCTCGTTTCTCTCTGAATCTTGAGGTGGGAGTCTTACTGCCCTAGAATAGCGGGATAAAATTAGGTTATTTCGCTAATTCATAAATTGCTTGTGCATAAATCGCTGTCGCTTTTAGTAAATCTTCTATTTCAATATATTCATCCTTTTGATGAGCAAGTTCCTCTTTTCCAGGAAATAGCGGACCGAATGCTACACCAGCTTTTAATGAACGAGCATATGTACCACCGCCGATTGCTAATAGCTCTGCTTTCTCTCCTGTTTGTTCTTCATATACACGTTGCAATGTACGAATTAAAACATGATCTTTATCAACATGGTGCGGACGTGAGTTAGAATAATCTGCTACTTGGAAGCCCTTATTGCCGACATAGTCTTTTAATTTCTGCACTGTCTCTTCAAAATTCGTTGTTACTGGATAGCGTACATTTAAACCTAAGTTCCCGCCTTCTTCTTTCGTATAAGAAAGGCGCCCCACATTCACTGTTAATGGTCCGCTAATTTCATCTTTATAAGCGATTCCTGCTTTTTCTCCAAGCGTATCATTCGTAAACGTTTCTGTAACAAATGCCGCAAATGAAGCTCCTTTACCGTCAAGAGCAATCGTTGTTAAAAAGTTCGCTAACAAGAGGCCTGCATTTTCACCTTTTTCAGGAGTAGAACCGTGAGCTGAAACTCCTTCTACTTGCAATGTCACAGTATTTCCTTCTATATTTGCTTTACCTGTTTTCTGAGCAGTTTGTAAGTATTGTTCGTAAGCATTTGCAAGTTCCGTTGCTTTTTCAGTCGTAATTACTGCTTCAGCAAAATCAGGAACCATATTTAAACGACGACCTGAAGCAAATGAAACAAGCTCATATTCTCCGCCTTGTGTTTCACTATTCTTTTGCACAACTTGTATATCAGAAATTCCTTTTTCCGCATTAATAATAGGGAAATCTGCATCTGGTGCAAAACCAATCGTTGGCATTTCTTCATTTTTGAAATAATGATCTACACACTTCCAGTTGCTTTCTTCATCCGTTCCTAAAATCATGCGAACGCGTTTTGAAAGTGGCAATCCTAATTCTTTTACAATTTTCATTGCATAATAAGCCGCCATTGTTGGCCCTTTATCATCAATTGCACCGCGTGCAAAAATCTTTCCATCACGAATGTCAGCACTGTATGGAGGAGTTGTCCAGCCCTCTCCTTCTGGCACTACGTCAACGTGACAAAGAATACCAACTAATTCTTCTCCTTGTCCCATTTCAAGATGCCCTGCATACCCTTCTAAATTTTTAGAAGTAAATCCTTCTACTTCCCCTTTATGTAACATGAAGGCTAATGCTTTCGCTACACCTTCTCCAAATGGTGCACCTTCTTTTGCTGTTTCTTCTTCCCATACACTTTTAATTTGCAAGAATTGCTGCACGTCATGAATTAATTCATCTTTTCTTTTCTCAACTTCTTCTGTCCAATTAATTGCTGACATAACTCATTCACCTCTTCTATATTCTCTCTTTCATCATAGCAAACGAAAATCCGATATGCCAACAAGAGAACATCCAATAACGAATAATTGTAACATTTCAGATATTTCTCATTAGTTTTTCTTTTATTTTTCTAAAAAAATTTGCAGGAATTTGACGGTTTACGTAGAAATTTATGTGATAGTTGATAGAAGAGACATAGAATGTCAACTACCAATATTTTTCTATTTTATTATTTGTTAAACTTTTGTAAAATTTAACTAGGTTAAAGCATGAAATTTGTCAAGTAGAGTACAATGGAAGTAAAGACCTTCTTTCCTGAATGGGGTCAAAAAAACTAGTAGAGGAGTGGTTTTCTCTTGAAACCTACGACTACTCGTATGCTAACACGCATTAAATCAATTTATATGTACATCAATGAAAATGGTACGGTAACGACGAAAGACCTTGTAGATGAGTTCGGGATCACACCGCGAACGATACAACGTGATCTGAATGTGTTGCAGTTTAATGAGCTCGTGTATAGCCCTTGCCGCGGTAAGTGGACAACAACAGGAAAGAAAGTGAGAATGACCTCATAACGAAAACAATTGTATCTAAAATATAATACATACCCCTTTCTGTGAAATCAGAAAGGGGTTCTTTCTATTTTTTTGGAATCGGTCTCACTCTTAATTCTCTGTTTGAACTTGATATGTTTTTAACATTTCAACCTCTTCATCTGTCAATTCGCGGTACTGACCAAGCTCTAATTCTTCATCTAATACTAAAGGCCCCATCTCTGTTCTCTTTAAGTAGACAACTTTTTTCCCAACAGCTTCAAACATACGCTTCACTTGATGGAATTTTCCTTCTGTAATAACAAGCTCAATTTCAGAAACATCGTCACTTTTCAGAATCGTAAGATCGCCTGGTTTCGTTTCATAGCCATCGTCTAGAATAACACCTTTTGCAAATTCTTCGACATCTTTTTCTGTTACTACTCCAGCTACGTGTGCATAGTACTTTTTCGGTACGTGCTTTTTCGGAGATAGTAATTGATGCGCAAGTTTCCCGTCATTTGTTAACAATAGAAAACCTTCTGTATCAATATCAAGTCTTCCAACTGGAAACGGATCGAAGATTGCATCTTCTAATTCTAATAAATCCACAACTGTTTCATGGTTGTCATCTTCTGTTGCGGAAATGACACCTTGTGGTTTATGCATCATTAAATATACGAATTCTTTATACTCAACAATCTCACCGTGAATGGTAACCTCTTGTTCTTCTACATTCACATGAAACTTCGCATCTTTCACTGGCGTTCCATCAATTTTCACAACGCCGTCTTTCAATAATTTCTTTACTTCTTTTCTACTTCCATATCCCATGTTTGCTAGTAATTTATCTAATCTCAATTCATTCACCTTCTTTATTATCATAGAAAAAGGGGACGCTTTTTTACGCCCCTTTTGATTTAATCTTTATTTTCAACTTACTACCAAGCTTACGCTGAATCTTCTCTAAAGCTTCTCCGCCAAATACTCTTTCTAGTACTCCCATGCGGATCGCTAAAAATCCGTAAGCAAGGCCACCAATACCTGCACAAATCGCAACTGTAATCAGTGCACCAATACGACCATCAGGCGAAATCACAAAGGATAAAATTCCTTGTGATAATTTTACGACAATGACCATTACAATTGTTAAAACTGCAATTTGGAACGTTCTCTTATATACAACACCGAATGAATAGTGTGCGTATTTACGAATTTGTCTATTCGTATACCAAACAGAAGCTAGGAACCCAACAGCTGTTGCTAAAACAGCTCCAACTGTACCGAAGTAACGAATAAAAATCATATTACATACAAATTTCAAAACAACCCCCATAGCAAGAGCGATAATCGCGTGCTTCTGTTGATTAATCCCTTGCAAAATGGCTGCTGTTACTGTAAATAAAGCAAATAATAACGCAACTGGTGCGTACCACATAAGCACTTGTCCACCTAGTGGATCTGCCTCGTAAAACGCTGTATAAATCGGATATGCAAGCGTAGAAATACCAACTACTGCAGGCAATGTTAAAAACATATTTGCTTGGAATGTTTGTGTTATTTGTAGTTTTAAATAACGGTATTGTTTTTCTGTAAACGATTTTGTAATCGCTGGAACGAGCGTTAAGCTAAATGCCGTTGCTAGGGAAACAGGAATCATAATTAATTTATGCGTCCACATCGTAAAAATACCAAGTGCTCGCTCTGCAATATCCCCTTGCCCAATCGCTTGCATAATAGAGTTAAATGTTAATGTATCAATTTGTTGATATAAAGGAATTGTTAATCCAATGACAACATACGGAATTGCATATGCAAATAATTCTTTAAATAATTGAACCGTACTTACTGTTGATTCTGGTACAGTTTGTTCAATTAAATATTGATCTAGATGCTTTTTGCGTTTTAACCAGTACCAAATTAACACACCAAGTGCTCCCACAGCTGAAACAAACGCTGCGAAAGTTGCCACTCCAACTGCTGCTGCTACTGATCCACCTATTACTTTAATGACAATAAAACTACCCGCTAATAAAAAGATAATGCGAATAATCTGTTCAATAATTTGCGATACCGTCGTCGGTCCCATTGATTGATGCCCTTGGAAATAACCACGAATTAAGCTTGCTGCTGGTACAACAATAAGTGCAAAACTTACGAGGCGAATAACCATCGTAACTTCTTCTATACTATTGTGTACACTTTGTTTACCAAGCATTGCCTCAGCAAATAATGGCGCAGACATATAAAGGACTAAGAAGGAAAGGATTCCTGTTGCAATCATCATAATCATTCCTGAACGGAACATTCTCCTGCTCGTCTTATAATCTCCAAGCGCATTATATTTAGAAACAAACTTTGAAACAGCAAGCGGCACTCCCGCCGTTGCAATACTTAAAAAGATCGTATATGGAATATATCCATACGTATAGAGCGTTCCGCCTTCTGTGCCAACTAATGCATGAAATGGAAAGACGTAAATCATGCCTAAGAACTTAACTAAAAAAGTTCCTAACGTCACAATAAGCGTTCCGCGCAAAAATTTTGAATCGGACATAGATGATCCTCCTACATATATAACGCTGAACTCTAACCTTTGTATTGTACCACAATTCTTCAGAGAAACAGCATATCACCGTATTTTTCTTTTCTATGAAAACATGCTATTCTTTTAGGCAGGAAATGTAGAAAATGAGGTCGATATATTATGCATTATGATGTTATTGTCATCGGAGGAGGCCCATCAGGATTAATGGCTGCCATCGGTGCTGCTGAAGAAGGCGCACGCGTCTTGCTTCTTGATAAAGGAAATAAACTAGGTCGTAAACTTGCGATTTCCGGTGGGGGTCGCTGTAACGTAACAAACCGATTGCCACTTGATGAAATTGTGAAACATATACCAGGAAACGGCCGCTTTTTATATAGCGCCTTTTCTATCTTTAATAATGAAGATATTATTACATTCTTCGAAAAACTTGGTGTAAAGCTAAAAGAAGAAGACCACGGCCGCATGTTCCCAGTATCTAATAAAGCACAATCTGTTGTGGATGCTTTATTAACGAGACTAAAGGAGCTAGGCGTTAAAATCCGCACTAACACACCAGTTGAAACGATAGAATATGAAAATGGCCAAACGAAGGCCGTTGTACTCAAAACAGGTGAAGTTCTTGAAACAAATCACGTTGTAATCGCTGTTGGCGGAAAATCTGTCCCTCACACCGGTTCAACTGGAGATGGTTATGCTTGGGCTGAAAAAGCAGGACATACCATTACTGAACTTTTCCCAACGGAAGTACCAATTACTTCAAACGAACCATTTATTCGGGATCGTACATTACAAGGACTTGCTTTACGCGATGTAAATGTAAGTGTATTAAACCCCAAAGGCAAAGTTGTCATTTCTCATAAAATGGACATGCTCTTTACGCACTTTGGTATTTCCGGCCCAGCTGCTCTTCGCTGTAGTCAATTCGTCGTAAAAACGATGAAAAAATTTAAAATGCGCGCTGTAGAAATGAGTATCGATGCACTGCCTGAAGAAAATAGCGAACAGCTCTTCCAGCGCATGATGAAACAAATGAAAGAAGAACCGAAAAAAGGAATCAAAAATGTGTTAAAAGGATATGTTCCTGAGCGTTATTTCCTATTCTTATTAGAAAGAAATGGAATTGATGGCAGCGAGCAGGCTGGGCAAGTTTCTCACGAAAAGATCCGTGCACTTGTGAAAGACTTCAAAGAGTTTAAAGTAACAGTAAACGGCACACAGCCTCTTGAAAAAGCATTCGTTACAGGTGGTGGCGTTTCTGTTAAAGAAATTTATCCGAAAGAAATGGCTTCTAAATTAATGAACGGCTTATACTTCTGCGGAGAGGTTCTTGATATTCATGGCTATACAGGCGGCTATAATATTACTTCTGCTCTTGTCACAGGAAGAATCGCAGGAACAACTGCAGGGCAAAATGCGAAAATGCAATACTAAAAAAGAAACAAGGGTGAACTCTTTCCACTCTTGTTTCTTTTTTGTTGCTTTATATAGCTAAGTAGCTTTATATTTTATAATGTTGAATAATCGAAACAAAGGGGAAAACATATGCGAAAAAAAGTCATGATATCTTTAATGCTAATGACGTTCCTTTCCGCTGTGGAAGGAACGATTGTAAGTACAGCAATTCCTCGTATAACGAGCGACTTATCTGGCGTCGAACTTGTGAGCTGGGTGTATGCAATTTATATGCTAGCAACAGCTGTCTCGACTCCAATCTACGGAAAACTAGCCGATTTATTCGGCCGTAAAAAAGTTCTTCTCATTGGGGCAGCAATCTTTTTAATCGGTTCTGCACTCTGCGGAATCGTTACATCAATGGAACAATTAATCATCTTTCGTGCTCTGCAAGGTGTAGGTGCCGGGGCTGTTATGCCAATTACAATGACGATTATCGGCGACTTATATAGTGAAGCGAAAGATCGTGCAAAAGCACAAGGCTGGATGAGTGCTGTTTGGGGTGTTTCCGGTGTTATCGGGCCACTAGTAGGTGGATTTTTAGTAGATTCCCTATCTTGGCGCTACATCTTCTTCTTAAACGTTCCATTTGGAATTCTTGCTTGTGCGATGATTGCGATCTCTTATAAAGAGTCGATTAAACCAGCAAAACATCATATCGATTATCCTGGTGCAATCATCTTCTCACTAAGTACAATTGCGTTACTCTATGCACTCTTAACAGGAAGCAGTAAGCAAAACTGGGGCGACATTACAATTATTGGCCTCTTAATCTTTGCGGCTGTTTCATTCATTATTTTCTTATTCGTTGAGAAAAAATCTCCGGAACCATTAATTCCGTTAGCACTTTTCTCTAACCGTACTTTATCAACTGTAAACATATTAACACTTATCGCTGGTGCGATGATTATTAGTATTACAATGTACCTGCCAATTTGGAGCCAAGGTGTATTAGGAAAAAATGCGACAGAAGCTGGACTTATTCTGATGCCAATTCCTGTTATGTGGACATTCGGCGCGATTTTTTCTGGAAATTTAGTTGGTAAGTTACAAACGAAACAAATCATTTTACTTGGAGCTAGCATTTTATCCATTGCTACCTTCTTGTTATTTACATTATCAACTCATTCACCAGCATTTCTAATTTATGTTGCAGTCGGACTATTCGGTTTAGGAATGGGACTTATTACACCAATTTATATGGTAACCATTCAAGCAGCTGTCCCTGCACATACACGCGGTACAGCAGTCGGCTTAAATACATTTATTAATACATTTAGCCAAACATTAGGTGCCGCTGTCTTTGGAACTATCTTTAATACGATGATCCACGCGCAAGGCATACAAAATGTTGATTTGGTCTCTGGAGGACACGGAGGCACAGCAAATGTAGTAACAAAATCACAAGAAGTATTAGCTTCGAGCGTACATGTTATTTATATGAGTACATTTGTGCTCGCACTTCTTACGCTATTCATCGGTTGGCTTCTATTAAAGCCAGCTGTGCAGACAACTGAACAGTAAAAAAAGAGGATGATCGTTCATAGCGACCATCCTCTTTTATATTTCGACGCAACTCTCATATATATCGACGATTCGACAATATATAGTAACACTTACTCTTCATGTTCCACCACATATTTCAGCATAGACAATTTATTATTCCAAAACTGCTCATAATAGGAAAGCCACTGCTGTAATTCAGCTAACGGCTCCGGCTGCAAGCGATATATTTTTTCTCTCCCAACCTTTCTTCCGCTCACTAATTTCGCTTCTGAAAGAATGTGAAGATGCTTCGCTACAGCTGTACGGCTCATCGGGAAATGATCTGTTATTTTGGAAATCGGTAATTCTTTTTCGGTTAATAACCGGAGTACTTCTCGGCGCGTTGGATCAGCAATTGCTTGAAAGACATCATATTTTGCTGCAGATGAGGACACTTAACCCTCAACAACCTTTTTCAGTTTTTCATTTACAATTGCTACCCAGCCACCTGCCATTCTATCGCGAATAACAGAACTTTTCTCGTTCGCTTTCGAAATTGTCTCATCAGACTGTTTCCATCCGCCATGGATAAGAGTAAACTCCGTTTTATCTCCTAAATCTTTTAAAATAAATGACACTATCCAACCATCTGTATCCCATGAAAAAGATAAACGGTGAGGCTCATCAATTTCTAACACTTTGCATGGTGATGGGCCAAAAGGTGATTGCACATGAAATTCATGTCCTACTTTTGGTTCAAAGTCATTTGGCATAAACCAAGATGCAATCCCTTCTGCAGTAGATACCGTACGCCATACTTTTTGAATAGACGCTTCAAAAATAACCGTTTGTGTAATATCTTGTAATGTATTTTGCTGTTTCATATTATGTCTCCTTTATTAGGCGTTAAATATAACACCTTTTAGTTTCGTTTTTTTATGATATAACACCTTTTGGTTTTGTGTCAAGAAATCTCCATTCGAACCAATAACAACAGTCTTTCTCTGATCTATGTTTCCATTTATACAATTTCACAATGACTGTTGAGAAGTTCTCAACAGTCTTTCGACAGGACAAACACACAGCTCTACATTTCCTCATAATATACTCACAAAAGCAACGCAATCCATTATGAGTACTTTACCAGTTCATGTAGCTCCTTCTTAAAAACATAAAAAAGAGCTGGCTCCCCAGCTCTTTTTTATGTTTTATATATCACCATCGCCGAAAAACAATAAATTTGATTTTCATCGTCATTAATGGATACACCAACTTGATATTTAATATCTACAAGCTGTTCTTCATTCAGCTTCTTCAGAAACACATTTATGGAGTCTTCCAAGTCCTTTTCATGACTTTCATCGAACACCTTAACGCGAATCATGTTAACACCATCCTAGATCGCAGCCCTCCGCCGCTTGATTATTGCCACGGTGCGTATCTATGATGCGATAAAACTTACCATCTTCATATATATATCCGTCTTCTAACACATATTGCTTATCTTCAGTATAGACATAAAACTTACCTATCATAAATTTACTTGTATATAATTCTAAATAATTTGATTTAAATCTTGCTACTACCTTATTCGTAATATCAATTTTAATTGTGCGTCCCACCTTTCACCCCTCCTTTAAAAAGAACGGATTTAGGTATATTGTATTAACGATTTTACATTTTATGAATAAAAAGGAGTGGATATGCCCCTTATTTTTCTCCAGACATTTCTGAGAATACTCACTCCATTCCATATGCAGCTCTTTCAACAAAAAGTGTGATTCATTTCCATCTAAAAACGCAATAAAAAAACCACCCTGAAATCATTGACACACACATAAAACATATGATAATATAATAAATTTGATATTTTTATCCATATATGTTATCATTACATATAGTTACCACATATGGAGGTGGATGATTTGTTTCAAATCGGCGATAAAATTGTTTACCCTATGCACGGAGCAGGAATAATCGAAGCAATTGAGGATAAAGAAGTGTTAGGAAAAACACGTCAGTATTGTGTAATACACATGGTTATTAGCGATATGCAAGTGATGATTCCTATGGATAAAGTAGAAAATTCAGGCATACGTTTCGTTGTCGATAAAAATACATTAAACGATGTATTAGTTGACATTCATAATGGTGAAGCTGACCACTCACTCTCATGGAAACAAAGATATACTATGAACATGGAGAAAATGAAAAACGGGAATCTTCTAGACGGTGCTGAAGTTGTTCGCGATTTAATTCGCCGCAATAAAGAAAGAGCATTAAATGCGAGTGAAAAGCAAATGTTAGACAACGCGCGCAGAATTTTAATTAGTGAAGTTGCACTTGTTCAAGATGTTTCAGAAAATCAAGCTACCGATTTTCTACAAGATACTATCAATCATTAATACACGAATCCCTAATTTGTATAAATAGCGTTCGGCTATTTTTTTGTTTATATAAGAAAAAGATGTCTGCTCACAGACATCTTTTTCTTATATTATTTACTATTTAACATCACTAATAGCTTTTCTTGACTGTACATCCATACTGTAATAATTAAACAAGCAAGCGCTACTTCTGATAATGCCATGAATCCAATTGCATAATGACCAGTTAGTTGGAATAGTAAGGTTAAAATTAATGGTGGGAAAAATCCTCCTAATCCACCTAAAGCTGCGACAAGTCCATTCACAACCCCGGCTTGTTCAGAAAAGTACATCGGTACGAGTTTAAAGATTGTTCCGTTTCCAATTCCTGCACAAAATGCGACAAGTAGGCAGCCAAATGTATATACGTTCATACTTGGCATAAACGATAAAACAATGCCAGATAGCGTTAAACCGATGAATACAAAAATTAATATTTTAAACGGATTAAATTTATCACCGAGCCAACCACCAATTGGGCGCATGATTGTTGCTAATACGATAAATCCAGCTGTTCGCATGCCCGCATCTACTTTTTCTAATCCAAAGTGAGATACTAAAAAGTTTGGTAAGTATACTGTAAATGCAACAAACGATCCAAAAGTTAAGAAATAGAAAATACATAAGAACCACAGTTTTTCATTTTTGTATACACCTTTTAACTGTTCCATTAATGGTGTATTTACTTTTCGCTCCCCGCGATCACCTAATAAAAAGTTAAGAAGAGCAAAAACAGCTAGTAAGATTAAAAAGGATTGTACAGTTGCTCTCCAGCCAAATGAAGTTGCAATTACAGGTGCTAAGAATGATGTAACCGCTGTTCCTGCGTTACCTGCACCGTAAATACCATTTACAAAACCGTGACGCTCTTTCGGATAATATTTCGGCAAGGACGTTACACCTACTGAGAACACAGCTCCGCCGATTCCTACAAATAAACCACCAATAATTAAATCCATCATAGAGTTCGCAATGCTAATATAAAAGACAGGGAATAATAAAATAATAAAGCTTATAAAAAATAATTTTCTCGCTCCGTAACGATTGGTCCAATAACCAATTGGAATTCGAAGCACTGACCCTAAAATAACAGGTACTGCTGTAACAAGGGAAATTTGTCCTGCTGTTAATGCAATGTCTACTTTAATAAACGGCATTAACGAAGATAAAATCACCCACACCATAAAACCAATGACAAGATTAGAAGTTTGTAAACCTAATTGAAAATTCGGACTTCTCATCTTTTTCGCCTCCTATTTTGTTCAATATTTCACAATTTATATTAATTCCCTCCAGTCTAATCACGGAATTCCGTGATTAGACTGGAAAAAATCAACCACCGCTTACTGGCGGAATCAATGCGACAACATCACCAGCTTTGATTTTGTCATCTTCATTTGCATATTCTTCATTGATAGCGACCATAATTTGCTCTGAAACTGCTATGTGATGTTCCTTTGTAAGGATATCTTTTAGTTCTGCAACGGTAATATTTTCACAGTCTATTTTCAGCTCGTTTGTTCCGGCTTCTTCTTGCAAATGCGCAAATAATAATACTTGAATCATTTTCTCATCTCCTTTTCAGGTTCCCCATTTGGATATGGCGTTTTTTCTAATTGATCACCAATCCATGAGTCGCCATCTTCCCAAAACTCTTTTTTCCAAATCGGAACAATTTGTTTGATGCGTTCCATAATATATTCATTTGCTTCATACGCAGCTTTTCGATGCGGCGTTGATACGGCAACAACAACGGCAATATCAGAAATTTGTAATGTACCGATGCGATGTGTAATCGCAACGTGTGTCCCAGGCCATTTTTCTTTCACTTCACCTCCAATTTTCGCAAGCATTTTCTCTGCCATTGTCTTATAAGCTGCGTATTCTAAATATAATGTACGGCGCCCTTTCGTGAATTCTCTAACAGTCCCAATAAAGGTTGTCACAGCACCGCATTCACGACGAATCACTTTATTTGTAACATCTTCAATCGAAATTGGTGTATCGATTACTTCATAATACATATGTGTCATTGTGCACCCCTTATCGTTTGTACGAACCATTTCATATATGATTCTTCCTCTGTTATATGAAATGTTTTATATGTTTCTTGTAAATTTTGCATAGCGTCATCCCATGTAATAACTGCCATCACATTCTCCACTTTATTTAATAAAGCAATATCTTCAATCGAGCGAAGCAAAACCACCTTTGGATAATTTTCTGCTTTATATCCTTCAATTAAAATGAAATCCACTTCAAAAAATTCATATAATCGAATGATCTCCTGTAAAGACCACTCATCCCGAAGAGAAGAAAGTGATAATAGTCCAGCTCCCTCTACAGCGCTCACGACAGCACCCGCTTGCCTATGTCGTTCACTATCCTTTTGCGGTACTTCCGGATAGCCACCATGTCCGTGATGCTTAATTGTGGCAACTTTCATACCTTCCTCCGCAAAAGCTTGAATCAATTTCTCCATAAGCGTCGTTTTCCCGCTATTTTGATAGCCAACTATTTGTAAGATTGGAGCGGTTCTGCCCAAGGCCACTCACTTCCTTGACTTGATTCTAGTAATAGCACTGAAACTTTCATTCCCGCTTCAAATCCTCTTGTTCCTCCTGGGAGTACAATAAAAGCATTGCTATCTGCAAGAGAAGAAATCGCACTTGATTTATCAAGTCCTACTGGCATAACTTGTAGCTGTCCATTGATAGACTCTACTTTCCCCCTTACAAATCGTGTAAATGGATTTGCCTTTGAGAAATCTTTTTGCAGAATAGCATCTGCACGATATGCATGCGGTTCTTTCGCGTGAAAGAATGCTTGAATAACTGGATGAACGAGTAATTCAAATCCAACATAACAAGCAGATGGGTTACCAGATAACCCAAACAACAGCTTTCCATTTACTTCAGCTACCGTTGTGACACTCCCTGGTCGCATCGCGATTTTATTAAAAAGAACATTCGCATGTAATTTTTCATAAATCGCAGGCAAGTAATCGTAATCGCCTACCGAAACACCGCCCGTTGTGATTAAAATATCCACTTCATTCATCGCGGTTTTCACTGCTTCATAGCAAGCTTCTAAATCATCAGCAAGTTGTCCATAATACCTTACTTGCCCACCAGCTCTAGCAATTTGTGCTGCGATCATATAGGAATTACTGTTTCTAATTTTTCCTGGTTCCAGCGCTTCATGTACTTCTAATAGCTCACTTCCCGTCGTTACAATCCCAACAACAGGCTGTTTTATAACGTTCACTGAACTGTAGCCAAACGTCGCTAAAAGTGCTGCTACACCCGGATTAATCTTCGTACCTTTTTTTACAAGTATTTGATTTTGTTTCACATCTTCACCTTTAAACGAAACATTATCACCTGCTTTTAAAGAACGCTTTAACTTCATATACGTTTTACCGTTCTGCTCAAACCCTTCCGTGAGTTCTAACATCACAACTGCATCACAATCTTTTGGAATCGCTGCCCCTGTCATAATGCGCACAGCTTGAAATGCCTTTACTTCATCTATAAAAACAGAGCCAGCTCCGATTTCTCCTATTACTTCAAATTCAATGGCATGATTGTGCCCCGCCTCTTTTGTATCTTCCGCTCGAATCGCAAATCCATCATATGGAGAGCGATCAAAATGCGGGACATCATGATCCGCTACAACATCTTCTCCAAGAATTCTTCCATAACTTTCCATAATAGAAATTTTTTCTGTTTCACCTTGCTGGGCGTATTTCATTACCCGTGCTACTGCTTCAGCAACTGGAATTGGTACTCGTTTTTCTAACATCTTTTTCACCCCATATTTGCAAAATATCACATCTTGATTACACTTTATATTGTACAATGCTAATCATAATAGCAATTACTTCAAGGAGGTATTCCATGTCTTCATTTACTCATTTCAATGACCAAGGCCGTGCAAAAATGGTCGATATTAGCAATAAAAAAACTACTGTGCGAACAGCAATTGCTCGCTCTAGCATTCTTGTTACGAAAGAAATTTATGATAAAGTCACTCATAATGAAATTGGCAAAGGCGATGTATTAGCCGTCGCACAAATTGCTGGTATTATGGCTGCCAAACGTACTTCTGATATTATTCCGATGTGCCACCCTTTACTTCTAAAAGGAGTAGATGTTTCCTTCGATTGGGAAACGGTTAAAGAGAACTACCGTTTACAAATTGAAGTAAAAGTAAAAACAGAAGGTAGTACAGGTGTCGAGATGGAAGCTTTAACTGCTGCCTCTGCAACCGCGCTTACCGTGTATGACATGTGTAAAGCTATTGATAAAGGTATGATTATCGGCGAAACATATTTACTTGAAAAAACAGGCGGAAAAAGTGGAGATTACGTTAGAAATTCACATTCCTAATCCCCAGAACCTAAAGGAACCTCCTTTAGGTTCATCCTATATATCTCGCATATAATCGTTTCGCTACTTTCATATCATTTGTCCCATGAATAAAAGCCCTGCCATCTGTAAATAAAACAAATCGATATTCATCAATTGGAAAGGATAATAAATATGGTGTTGTTTGCACATTCATACTTTTTTGTAAGCGCTTTTTAATTTCTTCTAAATTAAGAAGTTGCGGCACTCCTGGACGGATTTGAACTGTATTTCGTCCACATAACACCTCTGTTTTCATCTGTGATTCAAACGTTAAACTCGGGTACGTGCGCAGTTTTCCACAAGATAAACACGTATCTTTTTTCTGCCTATTCACTTTAAACGCCATATGCTGATTGTTCCAAAGATCAAATGATAGCATCGTTTCACGAAGCGCTCCAAAATCTTCTACCAATATTTTAAGTGCTTCTGTCACTTGATGGCTGGTGACCAATTGTACAGCTGGCTGTATAATTCCCGCCGTATCGCATGTTACACCACTAGTCGGATGCTCCATCAAACAGCGAAAACATGGTGTTTTCCCTGGAAGAATTGTATATGTGACGCCATAACTTCCAACACATCCTCCATATATCCAAGGAATATTGTATTTTTGCGAAATGTCATTAATAAGAAGACGTGTCTCAAAATTGTCAGTCGCATCTAATATTAAATCCACATTCTTAATTAACTCTTCCATTTCTTGTACCGCTACATCTGTTACGACTGGTACGATTTCTACTTCAGAATTAATCTGCCTTAAACGTTCGGCAGCTGCAACTGCTTTCGGCTTATACTGCTTTGCATCTTCTTCTGTATATAACTGCTGCCGCTGTAAGTTACTCCACTCAACATAATCACGGTCAGCAATCGTTAGTTTTCCAATTCCCGCCCGAACAATTGCCTCTGCATTTGCTGCTCCTAATGCACCGGCACCGATAATGAGTACATGCTTTTCTCTTATTTTCCTTTGTCCTGCTTCACCAACTCCAGAAAATAATATTTGTCTTGAATAACGCTCCTGCACGCAGCATCCCCCTTTCTTATCCTCCGATATAAGACATTTCAATTTTCGGACGATTATTTGCACTTTCTTCAGTCCGCTCATCAGAATACCGGTCCTTTCGATATTCCCATACATTTTGCACGACCTTTAATAAATCTGTATCCGAAATATCTTCTCTAAGCAAGCTTCTTAAATCTGTTCCCTTCGTCGCAAATAAACAAGTATAAAATTTACCATCTGCCGAAATCCGCGCTCTCGTACAAGAAGAACAGAAAGATTCAGAAACTGAAGTGATAAATCCAACTTCCGTATCACTGTCGGTATAACGATAACGCTTCGCAACTTCTCCAAAATAATAGGGTTCTACAGGTTCAATTGGATATACCCCGCTAATCTTCTCGATTAACTCTTGTTTCGTAATAACCTGCTCAAAATTCCATCCGTTCGTACTGCCAACATCCATAAACTCGATAAAGCGAAGCTGAATTCCCTGTTCTTTGAAATAAGCGGCCATCGGAAGAATTTGACTATCATTCATTCCTTTTTTCACGACCATATTCACTTTCACATCAAGTCCAGCTTCTTTTGCTGCCGCAATCCCTTTTAGCACAGGTTTTGTACTAATATTCCGGCCATTAATTTTACGAAACACATCATCTTCTATCGCATCTAAACTAACATTCACTCGGTGCAGTCCCGCTTCTTTTAACGCCTTTGCTTGCTTTGTTAAATGAATGCCATTTGTCGTCAGTCCAATATCTGTTAAGCCATCTAGCTTCGCAAGTCGCGTAATAAGCTCTGGCAAATCTTTACGTAGCAATGGTTCACCGCCCGTAAGCCTAATTTTCTTTACACCCATGCCTACAAACAATTTTGCTAATCGCTCGATTTCATCAAATGTAAGCAACAATTCTTCTTGTAAAAATGCATAGTCAGGTCCGAATACTTCAGCTGGCATACAATATGTGCATCTGAAATTACAACGATCAATGACAGAGATGCGTAAATCTTGAAGCGGACGCCCTAAAGAATCTGTAATCTTCTCGCGCATCGTCACCCCTCCTTTTCTGCTAGATTCATATCTGTCTTCATTCTATTATAATATATTTTCAAACTGCGATGTTTTTGCTTGAGTTCTTTGTTCGCTTTCTATATGTTTTTATTTGTTTTTATGATAATAAAGGCAAATGATATATGTTGTGATATTTCTCACATCATATACGCCATTCAAAAATTCTTCACAAATCTGTTCGTATTTTGTTCACATTGTATAAAAATCTCGACACCTAACCCATTATAAAGAAGGGGCCAATATAAGTTGCATACTTTTTACTGCTTTTGATCCACTTGTACTTGCGTCCGATATTCGTCGCCCCACTCACGCATAAGTGTAATAATTGGTGTAAGAGATTTTCCGAATTTCGTTAAAGAATACTCTACTTTTGGCGGAACTTCTTTATATACTTCCCGGTGGATTACCCCAGCCGTTTCAAGTTCTCTGAGCTGTCTTGTTAACATGCGCTGCGTAATACCAGGCATCAATCGTAAAAATTGATTAAAGCGAATCTCTTTGGCATTCATTAAATGAAATAAGATAACTCCTTTCCATTTGCCACCGATTACATCTAGCGTTACTTCTACTGAACAACGCTTTATATCTTGCTGTTCCATTTTATCACTCTCCATTAGTATACAAATTGATACTATATGCTAAAAATGTGCGTACTTACATCATTCATTGTACTATTGTAGAATCAATTTTGTAATCAACTTACTAAGAAAAAGTAAATTATTAAAGGTGGTTATTTAAATGGAACGTAAAAAAGAAGAAATTTTAAAAGCCTATCACTTTAGACATGCGTGTAAGGAATTTGATGTAAATAAAAAAATCTCTGATGAAGATTTTCATTTTATTTTAGAAACCGGTCGACTGTCTCCGAGTTCATTTGGTTTTGAACCTTGGAAATTTGTTGTGATTCAAAACCAAACTCTTCGCGAAAAACTTCTCCCTGTAGCTTGGGGCGCTCAAAAACAATTGCCGACAGCGAGCCACTTTGTTGCTATATTAGCTCGTAAGAAAGAGGATATGATTTATAACTCTTCCTATATTTCTAACTTTATGAAAAACATTCAGCATCTTCCCGAGGAAGTTATTACAATGAAACGTGGTTTTTATAAGGAGTTCCAAGAATCAGACTTTCATTTATTAGATAGTGACCGCGCAATGTTTGATTGGGCTTCTAAACAAACATATATCGCTCTTGGTAATATGATGACTGCAGCTGCTCAAATCGGCATTGATTCTTGTCCAATTGAAGGGTTCAATCAAGAAAAAGTAGAAGCAGTTTTAAAAGAAGAAGGAATTATTTCAGAGAATACATTTGGCGTCTCTTGTTTAGTCGCTTTCGGTTACCGTACTGAAGAACCAAAGCACAAAAAAACTCGCCAAACAATAGATGCGGTCGTTGAATGGATCAAATAAAGTGAAACTTTAATTTCTTTGTTTTTGCTGAATTTTGAGGCGTGGGTCTTACTGCCCGCAAATAGCGGGATAACCTCAAAGAGTGTCTTTTCCAGACACTCTTTTTTAGCATTAAAAATACCTTGTTCACAGATAAAAATACACTTATCACTTATAATAAAAAAGATATTTCTTGCATTTTCACCATACTTACATCCAAAATAAGAAGTAGACTGCTTTAAAAAGAAAGGTGATTGCTGTGAATCGTACGGCATTATCAAATGATTTAAAGGAATTACTTGCATCTGTTGAATATAAAAGGCAGATCAATAAAGGAAGTTATATTTTCCAAGAGGGTGTGGAGGCGAAAGAACTCTATATTATTCACTCTGGGAAAGTTCAAATTAGTAAAATTAGTGCTGATGGCCAAGAATTAACACTTCGCATTTGTTCAAAGCACGATATTATCGGTGAATTAACATTATTTACGGACAATGCAAAGTACTTATTAAATTCGAAATGCCTAGAAGACGTTGAAGTGGGCATCATTAAGCGTGATGCTTTAGAAAAAGCATTACTCCAAAAGCCGGCCCTTGCATTTGAATTTATGAAATGGATTAGCGAGCATTTAAGGAGAATGCAAACGAAATTCCGTGATTTAGTGTTGCATGGTAAAAAGGGTGCCCTTTATTCCACACTCATTCGTATGACAAATAGTTATGGTGTATTAAAAGAAAATGGGATCCTCATCGATTTACCTTTAACAAATCAAGAACTTGCAAATTTCTGTGCAACATCACGTGAAAGTGTAAATCGTATGTTAAATGATTTAAAAAAACAAGGAATCATTTCCATTTATAAAGGAAAGATTACCATTCATAATTTGCAATTTTTAAAATGCGAAATCGCCTGTGAAGATTGCCCCGCCTCTATTTGTAGCATTGAGTAGCCTCTCTATTTGAGACGCTGCTCTTTTTTCTTTCTTCCTTTACTCTATGTAGAAAACCTCTTCTACGATGTGTAAAACATCACACTCTCCAAAATTTCATATAATTTTTTTGACAATCTGTTGAACTGTGACAGATATCACATCTCTATTTTTCACACTCTTTTATATTGAATGTTAGTAAGAGAAACGTATTAAAGGAGTGAACAGTATGAAAAAGAAACCTTCGGCACTAATGAAACGTTTAAAATATTTTTCTCCAATAGATCGCTATAACGATAATCATACACAAGAAACATACGAAGATCGTGAATGGGAAAACGTGTACAGAAAGAGATGGCAACATGATAAAGTAATCCGTTCTACACACGGCGTAAACTGTACCGGTTCTTGTAGCTGGAATATTTATGTAAAGGACGGAATTGTAACTTGGGAAGGTCAAGAACTGAACTATCCATCTACCGGACCTGATATGCCTGATTTTGAACCACGAGGATGTCCGCGTGGAGCTAGCTTTTCTTGGTACATTTATAGTCCACTTCGCGTGAAATACCCATATGTACGCGGTGTCCTTTGGAATATGTGGCAAGAGGAACTTCAAAATCACAAATCACCACTAGACGCTTGGAAAAGCATCGTAGAAAATCCTGAAAAAGCACGCACATATAAAAGTGCGCGCGGTAAAGGTGGATTTGTTCGTGCAAATTGGAAGGAAGTATTACAACTTGTTGCTGCTTCTATGCTTTATACGATAATTAAATATGGTCCAGATAGAAATGTCGGATTCTCACCGATTCCAGCGATGTCTATGTTAAGCTATGCTGCTGGTAGCCGATTTATGCATCTTATGGGCGGTCCAATGCTTAGCTTCTATGATTGGTATGCTGATTTACCACCAGCTTCACCGCAAATTTGGGGTGATCAAACTGATGTTCCAGAAAGTAGTGATTGGTACAACTCTGGTTACATTATGACATGGGGTTCAAACGTACCAATGACAAGAACGCCAGATGCCCATTTCTTAGCAGAAGTACGCTACAAAGGAACGAAAGTCGTTTCCGTAAGTCCTGATTTTGCTGAATCAACCAAATTTGCAGATGATTGGATGAGTGTAAAACAAGGTACAGATGGTGCTCTTGCAATGGCAATGGGGCACGTTATTTTACAAGAGTTTTACGTGGACAAACAAGTGGAATACTTCACAAATTATGCAAAGCAATATACCGATTTCCCATTCCTTGTCACATTAAAACAGCAAGGAGACCAATTCGTTACAGACCGTTTCTTAAACGCTTCTGATATTGGTCGTGAAACAAAACTTGGTGAATGGAAACCAATTCTTTGGAACGATCATTCGAATGATTTTGCAGTACCTCATGGCACGATGGGATCACGATGGGATAACGAAAAGAAATGGAATTTACGCTTAGAAGACGAACAAACAGGTGAAAAAATTGATCCACGTCTTTCTTTACTTGGTATGGAAGATGCAGTTGGAACTGTACAAATCCCATATTTCTCCGATGACGGAAACAAAGTATTAGAACGTACAATTCCAGTGAAAAAAATCGCTACACAAGAAGGCGACATTTTCGTTACAACTGTATACGACTTAACGTTAGCAAACTACGGTGTCAACCGCGGACTTGGTGGTCAAGAACCAAAAGACTTTAATGATGATGTGCCATTTACACCAGCATGGCAAGAGAAAATGACTGGAGTAAAAAGAGATCTCGTTATTCAGATTGCCCGTGAGTTTGCCCAAAATGCAATTGATACAAACGGACGCTCGATGATTATTGTCGGTGCTGGTATTAACCATTGGTTTAACTCTGATACGATTTACCGCGCTGTTCTCAACCTTGTTCTTCTTGTTGGTGCACAAGGTGTAAACGGCGGTGGTTGGGCACATTACGTTGGACAAGAAAAATTACGCCCAGCAGAAGGGTGGCAAACTGTCGCAACGGCAAAAGATTGGGGCGTTTTACCAAAACTACAAAATGGTACATCCTTCTTCTATTTTGTAACGGATCAATGGCGCTATGAAGATACACCAGTTGGACACTTGGCATCGCCAGTTGTCGGAAACTCTCGTTACCAACATCACGGTGATTACAATGTATTAGCCGCTCGTCTTGGCTGGTTACCTTCTTATCCAACATTCGAGAAAAGTGGAATTGAAATATATAAAGAAGCAGTTGCTGCTGGAGCGACAACGGGGGAAGAAATCGGGAAATACGTTGCTCAAAAGCTAAAAGAAAAAGAACTGAAATTTGCAATTGAAGACCCTGATAACAAAAATAACTTCCCGCGCAACTTATTTGTTTGGCGTGCAAACTTAATTTCAAGTTCTGGTAAAGGACATGAATATTTCTTAAAACATTTATTAGGTACAACAAATGGATTACTGAATGATGATAGCGATTCATTACGACCAGAAGAAATCAAGTGGCGTGAAGAAGCACCTGAAGGAAAACTTGATCTATTAATCAACTTAGATTTCCGTATGGCCGGAACAGCACTATATTCTGATATCGTTCTTCCTGCCTCAACTTGGTATGAAAAACACGATTTAAGTAGTACTGATATGCATCCGTTCGTACATCCATTCAATCCAGCAATCAGTTCACCTTGGGAAGCACGCTCTGACTGGGATATTTTCAGCTCCCTTTCAAAAGCAGTCTCTGATTTAGCAGAGGAGCTCGATCTTAAACCAATGAAAGAGGTTGTGGCGACACCACTTCTTCACGATACACCGCAAGAGTTAGCACAACCGCTTGGTCGCATTAAAGATTGGAGTAAAGGTGAATGTGAACCAATTCCAGGCCAAACAATGCCAAAAATTCAGGTTGTGGAGTATGATTATAAAACGATTTATGACAAAATGACTGCACTTGGACCGAATCTTAAAACAATTGGCACAAAAGGAATTTCCTGGTCAGCCGAAAAAGAATACGAGCAATTAAAGAGCAAATTAGGTGTAAACCGCACTGATTCGATTGGAAAAGGATGCCCTGATATAAAAGAAGCAATCCATGCAGCAGAAGCAGTCTTAACACTTTCTTCTACAACAAACGGGCATATGGCCGTTAAAGCATGGGAAGCTCTTGAAAAACAAACAGATTTAAAACTGCGTGATTTAGCAGAAGAACGCGAAGAAGAATGCTTCACATTCGACCAAATTACAGCACAGCCAAAAACAGTTATTACATCTCCTGCTTTCTCAGGTTCTGAAAAAGGCGGACGCCGTTACTCACCATTTACAACAAATGTCGAACGCCTTATTCCTTGGAGAACGATAACTGGACGTCAATCTTTCTATTTAGATCATGACATGATGAAAGAATTCGGCGAAACAATGGCAACATTCAAGCCAATCTTGCAACATAAACCGTTCCGTAAATCACGTCCTGAAGTGGAAGGTAAAGAAATTACGCTCAACTATTTAACACCGCATAATAAGTGGTCAATTCATAGTATGTACTTCGATTCCTTACCGATGTTAACGCTATTCCGTGGTGGTCCAACTGTTTGGATGAACAAAGATGATGCTGCCGAAGCTGGCGTTGCTGATAATGATTGGATTGAATGCTTTAACCGTAACGGTGTTGTCGTAGCACGCGCTGTCGTAACGCATCGTATACCAAGAGGAATGGCCTTTATGCATCATGCACAAGATCGCCATATTAACGTGCCTGGTACAAACTTAACAAGTAATCGTGGAGGAACTCATAATAGTCCAACGCGCATTCATGTCAAACCAACACATATGATTGGTGGATACGGTCAATTAAGCTACGGCTTTAATTACTATGGCCCAACCGGAAACCAACGTGATTTAAACGTCGTTATCCGTAAACTGAAGGAGGTAGATTGGCTTGAAGATTAAAGCACAAGTCGGAATGGTAATGAACCTAGATAAATGCATCGGCTGCCACACTTGTAGCGTAACATGCAAAAACACCTGGACAAATCGTCCAGGTGCTGAATATATGTATTTCAACAACGTGGAAACAAAACCTGGTATCGGTTATCCAAAACAGTGGGAAGATCAAGAAAAATATAAAGGCGGCTGGGAATTAAAAAACGGTGAACTCCAGCTAAAATCTGGTTCAAAAATGAAACGACTTATGAACATTTTCCATAACCCAGATCAACCTACTATCGATGATTATTTTGAACCTTGGAACTATGATTATGAAACATTAACAAATAGTCCACAGCGTAAGCATCAACCTGTAGCTCGCCCAAAATCGGCAATTACTGGTGAATTTATCGACAAAATTGAATGGGGTCCTAACTGGGAAGATGATTTAGCAGGTGGACATATAACTGGTTTACAAGATCCAAACGTCAAGAAAATGGAAGAAGATATTAAAACAGACTTTGAAAATGTCTTTATGATGTACTTACCTCGCATTTGCGAACATTGTATGAATCCATCTTGCGTGTCTTCTTGTCCATCTGGGGCAATGTATAAGCGTGACGAAGATGGTATTGTACTTGTCGACCAAAACGCATGCCGCGCTTGGAGATTCTGTGTATCTTCTTGCCCATATAAAAAAGTATATTTCAACTGGCAAACAAATAAAGCTGAAAAATGTACTCTGTGCTTCCCACGTATTGAAGCTGGTATGCCAACAATTTGTTCTGAAACATGTGTAGGACGTATTCGTTATATTGGGGTTATGCTATATGACGCTGACAAAGTAAAAGAAGCTGCTTCTGTAGAAGATGAAAAAGATTTATATGAATCTCAGTTAACTGTCTTCTTAGATCCAAACGATCCAGAAATAGCTGCTGAAGCAATAAAACAAGGTATTCCAGAAGAATGGGTCAAAGCTGCTCAAGAGTCACCTATCTATAAAATGATTATTGATTGGAAAATTGCTCTTCCTCTTCATCCAGAATACCGCACGATGCCAATGGTTTGGTATATCCCACCATTAAGCCCAATTATGAATATGGTGGAAGGAAAAGGAAGCAACTGGCAAGCAGAAGATATTTTCCCTGCTATCGATAATATGCGTATTCCGATTCAATATTTAGCTAACTTACTCACTGCAGGCGATGAATCACACATTCGTCTTACATTGAAAAAAATGGCTGTCATGCGAAGTCATATGAGAGCACTGCAAATTAATAAAGAACCTAATAAAGATGTGTTAAAAACAATCGGTTTAACAAAAGAAGATGTAGAAGATATGTATCGCCTTCTTGCCATCGCAAAATATAAAGATCGTTTTGTTATCCCAGCTTCTCATCGTGAACAAGTAGCAGACCTGTACAGCGAACAAGGAAGCTGTGGCCTTTCTTTCGCAGGTGGCCCTGG
Source organism: Bacillus sp. XF8 (assembly GCF_017498755.1). Lineage (NCBI taxonomy): Bacteria > Bacillati > Bacillota > Bacilli > Caryophanales > Bacillaceae > Bacillus > Bacillus sp. XF8. Next base: position 41,805 of record NZ_JAGDQK010000027.1, read on the forward strand.
TTCTTGTATGACAATCTCTTAAACTAAGGAGGCAGGCAAATATGAAACAGAGTTTACAAACCGCTTTTTCTTGTTCTTCCTTCCTTCTCTCCTATCCTGAACCAGGATGGAGAGAAGCTTTATCAGAACTACAAGAGAATATTGATACAATTACACATGACGAAATTCGCACAACACTTACATCTTTTATCAAGCAAGCATTAGAAAAAACAAATGATCAACTTATTAATTCCTATGTCTATACATTTGACTTTGGAAAGAAAACAAATCTGTATCTCACTTATATGAATACAGGTGAACAAAGAGAACGCGGTATTGAATTACTAGAGTTAAAACAACACTATAAAAAAGCTGGCTTTGCAGTAACCGATAAAGAACTTCCTGATTATTTACCGCTTTTATTAGAATTTTGGGCAAACGCGAATGAAGAAGATAGCGAACCTATTATGAGTAAATACACGAAAAATATACAAGCATTGCATGGGCAGTTGAAAGAAGCAAACTCTATGTATGAGCCCATTATCGCTTCCATTCTACTTGCCATCGATGCATGGGGATTACAAACAAACTAGAAAGGAGTGTAGCAAAAATGATGGATCAATTTTTATGGGTGCTGTTCCCTTATATCATTTTCGCAATCTTTATAGGTGGACACATTTTCAGATACAACTATGATCAATTTGGCTGGACATCAAAATCTAGCGAATTATTAGAGAAGAAAATGCTCCGAATCGGAAGCTTGCTATTTCACTTCGGGATTATGTTTGTCATAGGCGGACACATTATGGGAATCTTAATTCCAGAGTCTGTATACAGCTCATTTGGTATTTCGGAACATACTTATCATATAGTGGCTATTAGCTTCGGTCTTCCTGCTGGAGTCGCTTCTATTGTCGGATTAGTTATTTTAATGTACCGACGATTTACAGTAAAACGTATTATCACAACAAGTACAAAAGGAGACTATATTGCCCTTATCTTATTGTTTATTGTGATGTTAGCAGGTCTATCCTCTACATTTTTAAATATTGACTCAAAGGGATTTGATTATCGTACAACAATTGGACCATGGTTCCGTAGCCTCTTTATTTTCCAGCCAAAAGCGGAGTATATGGCAGATGTCCCTCTATGGTTTAAAATCCATATCATTGCAGCGATGGGACTCTTTGCAACGTGGCCATTTACAAGACTTGTGCATGTTTTTAGCGTTCCCGTAAAATACTTACGCCGTAGCTATGTTATTTATCGAAAAAGACAACCTATCGAATCTAGCAAAGTAAAAATATAATAGAAAAAATAGCACCTATCTTATAAACATAAGATAGGTGCTATTTTATTATTTTAGGCTTACATATACAATATAGTCCCATAGCTAATATCACCCTACCCTTTATTCGTAATAGATGTTTGAAGAAGTGATAAAGTGAAACTTTAATCAGTAGGGAGCTCTTCATCCCCCACTGATTATTAGCCTGCACCAATCGGGCTTTTACGGGATAAAAAAACCTACCTTGGCAGGGGATTTTTTCTATAAACCTGGTGCAGAATCCAGGTTATCCGTGTTCGGGACAGATTGCATAATCCCTGTCATATTAGCATTTGAAGCGGTATTTGTGCTCCTATCTATGTCCGTCCCTTTCGTATACGTCGTTGTTACTACATCTCCTGGTTGCAAGCAAATCTTCGTTGTTGGTCCAATTACCGTCACAACATCAATATAAGTTGGTCCTGTTGAACCACTATACGTTTTAGATGCAGTAAATGAAGTATCCCTCAAATTGTCTCCTGTAAATAAATTCCCATAATTATTCACAATCACAAATTCTTTAATATTGGCAGGCATTTCTATTCAACCTTTCTATTAGGAACCTAATGTTAATTCACTTGTTTCCAAAGGAGGAATAAAGACATTACCTCTCGGTGCAGCTGCAGGCATACATTTTCCATTTAAAAAAGTAGCATTACTTGAACCTCCAGCACCAGCGTATACCTTTACTACAGTCAATGGCGCAATTGTATTGCAATCACCTACATTAACAGCTCCTCGATTATTTATGATCTTAATTTTACGAAGAAATGCACTCATACGCTGCCTCCTTTCTACAAAAAAAATTCTTTTGTACACTGTATGCAAAAGAAAAAAACTTGAAACAGACACGTTTCAAGTTTTAAGGATAAATTATTGAATTTCACCTTCATATTGCAGCATACCGCCGACCATATTCACTGTTTTAAATCCTTGTTCATTTAAATAATGACATACATTTTCACTGCGCATTCCTGATCTACAAATGAAAATATATTCATTTTCTTTATCAAAGAAATCTACTTTGTTCGGGATATCCCCCATTTTAATATGTACAGCTTCTGGGATTTTTCCTTGTGCTACTTCCTCATCTTCACGTACATCTACTAAAAATAACGTTTCTCCGTTTTCTAAACGCTCTTGCACTTCTTCTGTTGTAATTGTTTTTACTTCTGTCATATGTGTCGCTCCTCCTTATATACAATGAAACTTTAAGTAATAAGTTTTTCTACTAATCCACCCATTACCAATTTTAGCATGCAAAAGTACGAACGCAAAGAACTGAAACTTTTCATAGTCTTATTCTTTTTCAACCCTTTTATAAATTTATCCTCTTTACAAATACAACACTCACATTGTATTCTCAATATACTTGTTTTACGAAAGGAATCGATCGAAATGACACTTTTTCTTTTCTTTATAGGTTTCATTTTTTTAATTCTTTCTATCATTTCACTCGGTATATTTAACAAAAGAAAACCTACACAATCCTCTCAAGAACGATCATTCATTTATTTATTACTTAGTATAGCTTGTTTTGGATTGTGCATTGGTGCCTATGTCTTCCGTTTAAAAATCATCTAAAAAAAGTGCTTGCTTAGCCGCTCGCACTTTTTTTCATACACGACTAGACACTCTTCTCTTTAAAAACTCATCCACTTTCTTTTCAAATAAATGAACATCTAATACACCCGCCATATGACCATTTATACTTTCAATCTCATAAACTTCCGCGTATTTCCCTTGTTTTTGAAGCATCTCTACCATTTTATAATTATAACGAGAAGGCTGCAGTAAATCTTGCTTACACGGAATCATAAGCACATCTGCCTCTATTTGAGAAAGTGCCTCTTCTAAAGAAGAAAAACCATGTGCGATGTCATGTAATAATGTTGCTTTTGCTGTATACATCCATGAATTAGCATCTACAAAAGCAATATTTTGCAATGTCAATGCATTTATATTTGTTTCAAATGATGTTAGTGCTGAGAAATTCTCATAAGGTGCTGTTTCTGCACTATTACGCGGAAAGGTCGTTTCGTAATAATGAGTATCGAATGCATTGACAAACATCATCTTCCTTGCTAAATGTAATCCTTTCATCGGTTGTTCATCCCCATAATTCCCATCATTCCACTTTGGATCTAACTGAATAGATTCCATTGCATTTTGCAGAACATTAACTGATGTTACAATTGGATTTTGCGGATTCGTAATTACACCAATCATCCGCTCTACCATATGTGGATAATGAACAGCCCATTGCTGCGTAATCATTCCACCAGCTGACGGTCCCATTACCGCATGTAACTTTGTAATCCCCATATCCTTCACTAATTCATGCTGCACACGTGCTACATCTAAAAATGTAAATACTGGAAATTCCATCCCATATTCTGATCCCTTTATTGGATTAATTGATTTTGGCCCCGTTGTAATCACATAAGGACTTTTCACTTGTACATTACAAAGGTTATCAGTACATATTACAAAATAGTGATCTGTATCAATTGCTTTCCCCGGTCCAATTAGTCCATCCCACCAACCTGGAAATGGATCTTCTTCTGTATATTTTCCTGCTGCATGGCTCGTTGCACTGAAATAATGACAGACTAAAATCGCATTTGATTTTTCCCGATTTAATTTACCGTACGTCTCATATCCAATCTGAACAGGAATTTTTATACCATTTTCAAATGTGAATTCATTTAAATGAAATCTTTCTTTTTTTACGTGTAGCATAGATTTTCCTCCCCCACCAAGAAACTCCATCTCACATCTTTTTTCTTCTCTCATTTCCTAAAAACAAAGTGAAGTTACACAAACTTAATTTCTTCTTACCAAAATTATTAAACACTTTGAAATGAAAAACCTTCCTAATTGGATGGATATTTTTGAGTGTAAACCATTTCTTCTCTACCTTTCTTAAATACGTGCATAATATACAAAAATCACCACAAACTAACATTATCTTACATCATTAAAGAGGGAATACATATGATATGGAAATGGTTACGTAAGAAAAAGAAGACGAACAATACTGGCTTAAACGAAGTGACCTCAGATCAACAGAGGCAGGCTACAAATCAAGAAGAAAATCCAAAAAATAAACAGCAAGAATACGCTAAAGATACAATGCAAGATAAGAAAAAACAGCAGGCAAGCACCGAGCAAGAACAAAAGAAACAGAATCAACAATCCAGCCAGACTACGAAACATGATAAACAAATACAGCAGCATCCAAGTAATAAGCAAAAAAGTGAGAAACAACCCAAGTACTCAGTTCAGATTACGAGACAAGAACGAAAAACACAGCAGCACGAGAGAGAAAAAACCAATAACAGTACTAACAGTATTTATGACTTTAGTAAACCGAAAAAGGAACATATCCACTCTCTACAAGATTTAATTAAAAATCTAAAAGCATCTAGTGATTTTGTAAGCTATCACACGTCAGATGACGAAACAATGCCCTACTGGATTTCTTATTACCGCCCATCGCTTGATGGTGAAAAACTACAAAAGTATTTAATGCCTGCATTACTAGAGCGTACATGTTCTACATTGGAAGAATTAAAAGAACATATTCCAATGAGCGGAATTACGATTACAAATGATCTTCAAAAAATTGAAGATATGGTTTTAAAAGGTCACGCTATCGTACAGTTACATGAACAAGATCAAAAATGTATTTTAGCAAATATCACAATTGATAATTATCGGGCGCCATCTATTCCATTAAATGAATCTACAGTTGTTGGTCCACAAGAGGGATTTGTAGAGGATATTGATACCAATATTAACTTAGTACGTAGACGCCTTCCAGTGTTAGCACTACAAACAAAGGAAGTTATCATTGGGACATTCTCTAAAACAAAAGTTGTCATGATGTATTTAGAGAATCTTGCTGAAAAAGACAGTGTTGATTATTTAGAAGAATCGCTTCGTGCAATTGAATACGATCAAATAAACGACAGCTCCTATATTCAAGAATTGCTGGGAGAAAAGTCAATCTTCCCATTATTTATTAATACAGAACGTACAGACCGAGTAACAACTGCATTAATTGATGGGAAAATTGCTATTTTTGTGGATGGTTCACCGAGTGTCTTACTCAGTCCTGTTTCATACTTTGACTTTTTCGTTTCACCAGAGGATTACAATGTTTCTTGGCTTTACGCTACGTTTTCAAGATTTTTACGACTAATCGCTGTTCTGTTTTCCATCTGTGCAACACCGTTATATGTTGCCATTTTAAGTTATCATTACGAATTAATTCCAAGTGATCTACTCGAAACATTAATTTTATCAAGAGCACAAGTCCCTTTTCCACCTTTAATAGAAGCGCTCTTTCTAGAACTGGCTATTGATTTGCTTAGAGAGGCCGGGGCTAGACTGCCAATGAAAGTAGGCCAAACACTCGGTATTGTAGGTGGTATCGTAATCGGACAAGCATCTGTTCAAGCAGGACTAACGAGTAATATTTTATTAATCATTGTCGCTTTATCCGCATTAGCTTCCTTTATCACACCGATTTATAAGATGGGGAATGCAGTTCGTTTACTACGATTTCCATTCCTTTTATTCGCAGAATTAGGTGGACTATTAGGAATTTCACTCGGTTTTATCTTTTTATTTACTCATCTATTTAGGCTTTCTTCCTTACGAAAACCATTCGCACTCTTTTATCCAGCAAGGCAACAAGCACTAAAAGATTCCTGGATTAGATTCCCATTATCTATGATTGATACAAGAGATATTCAAGCAAGGCCGCAGCACGTAAAAAAATCAGCAAAAGGAATTTCAACAAAACATACATCTGATTTTGATGAATAAGAAACGAGGTGCACATATGAGTAAAGTCAAAACCAAATATCAAGTATCTCCTATATTTGTTTTATTCTTGATTCATAGTGCACAGTTCGGTGCTGGAGTTCTTGGGTTTGCACGCATTATTGCCAAAGTTGCGGGCTATGACGCTTGGATTGGTGTTCTCATCGTAGGAATCATCATTCACATTCTCGTTTGGATGATGTATTACTTATTAAAAAATACAGAAGGCAACATAATAGATCTTCACCAGCAAACCTTTGGAAAGTGGATCGGTAATGGAATTAGTATTGTATTCATGCTGTATTTTTTCGTTGTAAGTATATCCGTTATTCGAACATATGTTGAGATTGTTCAAGTATGGATGTTTCCTACTGGTTCTACTTGGATGTTCACAATCTTTTTCTGTTTATTAAGTTACTACATCATCTCATCAGGATTTCGTGTACTTACCGGCATTTGTGTCATTTCTGTTGGCGGGACAGTCGGTTATATTTTCCTTAGCTTCTTTATCCTGAAATACGCACATTGGGAAAATTTACTTCCTGTTTTTTCTCATTCTTTTGGAGATATTTTAAAAGCATCTCAATTGTCAGTCTATAGTATGACAGGCTTTGAAATCCTTCTTATGATATACCCATTTGTGAAAAATCCCGAGAAGTCTCACAAGTTCGCACAATATGGTGCATTATTTTCTAATATTTTATATTTATTTAGTACAATTTTAGCGTTCACCTTTTTTAGTGAAAAACAGTTATCAAAAATAATTTGGTCTCAGCTTTCCATGACACAAGTTATTAAATTACCCTTTATCGAACGACTAGAATACATTGCCATCTCCGGCTATGCACTTGTAATTCTTACAAGTTTTATTCTTCCACTATGGGCAGCTACAAGAGGGACGCATGAAATCTTTCATGTAAAGCAGAAATACATTTTACTTTCTTTTATATTCATTACAATTATTGTGTCACAGCTTCTAACAAACAGACATGATATCAACGATTTTATTAGTTATGTTTCCAGAATTAGTTTTTGGCTAATATATATATACATCCCAATCTTATTTCTTATTGTGTGGGTGAAAAGAAAATGGAAAAAATCAAGAGAAAACTAACGCTTCTTTCATGTATCTGTCTGTTTACCCTAACAGGCTGTTTGCAAAAAAATATTGTTGATGATATTCAGTTAATTCAAGGGGTTGTTTTTGATACAGCAAAAAATAATAAAATAAAGGTAACATCTGTTTGTCCCGTGCAACAAAAAGGAAATAAAGTACAGGTCTTTGAGGGAACAGGTAATGTTGTTAAACAAGTAAAAGCTGATACTTCTTTGGAATCTTCTCAACCATTTGCAAGCGGACAAATGCGTATTGCTTTATTTACTACAAGAATTGCCAAAAAAGGAATGTCTGCCACTTTTGATACCCTTCTTCGTGATGTAACTATCGGGAACTCTTTATATGTTGGATTGTTAGAAGGAAATGGACTGGAGCTATTAACAGGAAAATATGCTACTTCTGCTAATGTTGCTATCTATATAAAAAAATTGTTAGAACATAACATGAATACAGGTCCTTTACCAAAAGATAACTTATACTTAGGGGCATTTCGTTATTATCGTGAAGGACAAGATTCTTATATGCCTATCCTAAAAAAGAGTCAAGACAAAATCAAAATCACTGGCATTGGACTTTTAAAAAAGGATAAGTATGTCGGAAAAATTGATCCTCAAGATATGTTTATTTTTAAAGGGTTATTGGAAAAACATCGATTAGATTCACATGAATTTAAAAGTAATGATGGATATACAATAATTAATAATATACATTCCAAACCAACGTACACTGTAAATATAACAAATGGAAAACCTTCCTTTTTAATCAAAGTAAAAATGGACGCACGCATTCAAGAACTTTCAAAACAAATAAACCTAGATAATAAAAAGAACACAAAAAAAATATCACGAGAAGTTGAAAATCAATTAAATATTACAGCCGCAAAACTCATCAAAAAATTTCAATCTCTAAATGTCGATCCCCTCGGACTAGGAGCTAAATTTAGACAACGCTATCGACCATTTAAGTTAGAAGAATGGAAAAAAATGTACAAAGACGTCCCTATCATAGTAAAGTATGAAGTTGATATTACAAATTCAGGTGTAATCGAATAATAGTGAATATAGTTCCCTCAAAATGTCAGATAATGATTGAACTCCTCTTCCGGGCGTGATACAACGGAGAGAGGAGTTTTTTATATTACTTACAAAATTATTTATAGAGGGAAAAAGATATTTACGGGGGAGCTTATGTCTAAAAAGTTAGTAAAACCTATTTTAAATGGTATTCTGTTTCTCGGCGTCTTTTTATTTGCTCATACATACTTAAAAAATGTTTCATTTACACGTTATTTGCTTGTTGTCATACCAATGCTACTTGTGGGAATGTTTAGCATTGATCTTGTTTTATCATTTTTAATAAAGAAAGAAGAGTAGAAATAAAGGAACATCTTATTTCATATAGGATGTTCTTTTTATTAAATAATCTCCTTATGTTACAATGAAACTCGGCACAAAACGAGAAAGGATGAAACAACATGGCTAACGAAAAAGGTTTAGATAAAGGATATGAACTTGTTGCAAAAATGCACGAGGTATTTGGACATCCTGTTACAGATGTACCAACAAAATTAACTGAAAAACGTGCAAAAATTCGCGCAAGCTTTATGCAAGAAGAGTTAGAGGAATTTTTAGAAGCAAATACTGTAGAAGATCAATACGATGCGTTAATTGACCTTATTTATTTCGCATTTGGAACATTTGCAGAAATGGGAGTTCGTCCTGATAAAGGCTTTGAAATTGTAAACAATGCAAATATGGCAAAGCTATTTGCTGATGGAAAACCACGCTTCCGCGAAGGCGACGGAAAAATTTTAAAACCAGAGGGCTGGCAAGCACCAGAACCACAACTCCGTGCTGAAATTGAGCGTCAACGTCAAGAAGCATTAGAAAAAGCAGGGAAATAAAGCGAAACTTCCATCAGTGGAGGTTTTCTTCATCCCCATTGATTATTAGCCCTCACGAACCGGGTTTTTACGGGCAGTTGATCCCCCACCTAACTTCTTTGCTCTCGCTGAATTTTGAGGTGAGGGTCTGCCCGCAAATAGCGGGATAAAAAATAGAGAGGAAGAACATATAAGGGCACAAAACACTATCAAAGACAAAAAGAAAGCTCCATAGAAAAAGGAGTCATCCTTATAGATAACTCCTTTTCGTGTAGTAAGCCCGCCACTGATGGAAGCCTGTCTTTACTTCTTCTTTGGTTCTGTCGGTTGACTTTGTTTAGCAAAATTAGATGAATCATCGAAATTCGGTTGTTTTTTACCAGCATTATTACTTCTACCTTTTCCCATGTGTAATACGCCTCCCTTCTTCCTTTTACTATTCCCAAATAAAAAAAATCCCCTTGCGTACAAGAGAATTTTTTTGGTTTTTATTTACTCCATTAATGTCCAACATGCCCTGCCGAAGCCCCAACTCCGCTATACCATGTTTGATATTGCTGATGGTGCTGACCATGATGGCCGTGATGGCCGTGGTGGCCATGGTGTCCGTGATGACCATGGTGCCCGTGATGGCCGTGATGGCCGTGGTGGCCATGGTGTCCGTGATGACCATGGTGCCCGTGATGGCCGTGGTGGCCATGGTGCCCGTGATGGCCGTGATGGCCATGGTGCCCGTGATGACCTTGATGATGCGTTTGATACAGAACAGCCTGCGGATGAATTTGATGATGACCATGATGGTGGTGGTGACCGTGATGACCTTGATGGCCATGATGACCTTGCTGACCATGATGGCCATGGTGATGTGTTTGATACAGAACAGCCTGCGGGTGAATTTGATGATGACCATGATGATGACTGTGATGTACATGGTGTCCAGGAAATCCGCCTATTCCGCCAGCTATAACACCATCTCTCGGCACAGGGAACCCTGTTTGTACGTCGCCTACAAAAGAAGGAAATGTAGTTGGTCCTCCTCCAGGAACTCCTCCTTGTGCCTCTCCCATCCATGTTGGGATTCCACCATATCCTTGCTGTCCATGTCCTCTCATTGGCATCATCTGTGCATGACCATCCGTCTCACCTGGCATAAAACCGTGCGGTGCATTATTGTCCATCCCTTTCATTTCTTTCACCTCTTCTTCTCAAATTAGCCTACCTTTTTTATCATATTTCATATAGAAAAATAGGTGTTTGTCTATGCATGAATTCCGCTCTTTTTTCAGTTGTCTCAAAAAAAAGAGCAGCCCTCTCATGAGGACTGCTCTTTCCTATTAATTTGCAACGATATTAACAAGTTTTCCAGGAACAACAATTACTTTACGAACTGTTTTCCCTTCAATTTGCTCTTTAACTGCCTCGATAGCAAGTTGTTCCATTTCTTCTTTTGATGCGTCTTTTTTCGTTTTCAGTTTTGCACGAACTTTACCCATAACTTGAACAACGATTTCAACTTCATCTTCTACAAGTTTAGACTCATCAAATGTTGGCCAGCTTGCATATGTGATTGTTTCAGTGTATCCAAGTTTGCTCCAAAGCTCTTCCGCAACGTGCGGTGCAACTGGCGCAATCATTTTCACGAAACCTTCCACATACTCTTTCGGAAGTGTTTCTGCTTTATATGCGTCATTGATGAACACCATCATTTGAGAAATTGCAGTGTTAAAGCGAAGCTCTGCATAGTCTTCTGTAACTTTTTTCACTGTTTGATGGTATGCTCTTTCAAGTTCTTTATTAGGTGCATCTGTGATTTTCTCACTTAATTCACCGTTATCTTGAACGAATAGGCGCCATACGCGATCTAAGAAGCGACGAGCTCCATCAAGACCGTTTTCAGACCAAGCAATTGAAGCATCTAATGGTCCCATGAACATTTCGTAAAGACGAAGTGTATCTGCACCATGGCTTGCTACGATATCATCAGGGTTTACAACGTTACCTTTTGATTTACTCATTTTCTCGTTGTTTTCACCTAGAATCATACCTTGGTTGAATAGTTGTTGGAATGGCTCTTTCGTTGGAACTACACCGATATCATATAATACTTTATGCCAGAAACGAGCATATAGTAAGTGAAGTACAGCGTGCTCTGCACCACCGATATAAATATCAACTGGAAGCCATTGTTTTACTTTTTCAGGATCTACAAGTGCTTCGCTATTGTTTGGATCGATGTAGCGCAGGTAGTACCAGCAGCTACCAGCCCATTGCGGCATTGTGTTTGTTTCACGACGACCTTTTTTACCAGTCTCAGGATCTACAACATTTACCCACTCTTCGATGTTTGCAAGTGGTGATTCGCCTGTACCAGATGGACGAATGTTTTCTGTTTTTGGAAGAACTAATGGTAATTCTTCTTCTTTCACAGCTGACATTGTGCCATCTTCCCAATGGATAACTGGAATTGGCTCACCCCAGTAACGTTGACGGCTAAATAACCAGTCACGAAGACGATATGTTACTTTTTGATTTCCTGCACTTGTTACTTCAAGCCATTCAATCATTTTTGCGATTGCTTCTTCTTTATTTAGACCATCAAGGAATGCTGAGTTTACGTGTGCGCCATCACCTGTATGTGCTTCTTTGGTGATGTCTCCGCCTTTTACAACTTCTTTCATTGGAAGATCGAAGTTTTTCGCAAACTCATAGTCACGCTCATCATGAGCTGGAACTGCCATTACAGCACCTGTTCCGTAAGTTGCAAGAACATAGTCAGCGATCCAGATTGGTAATTTCTCACCGTTTACTGGGTTAATTGCATAAGCACCAGTGAATACACCTGTTTTTTCTTTCGCAAGCTCTGTACGCTCTAAATCACTTTTCGCTTTTACAGAGTCAATGTACGCTTCTACTGCTTCTTTTTGATCCGCAGTTGTAATTTCTGCAACAAGTGCATGCTCTGGAGCAAGTACGCAGTACGTCGCACCAAATAACGTATCAGGACGCGTTGTAAAGATTGTAAACTTCTTATCTGTACCATCGATATTGAAATGTACTTCTGCACCTTCAGAACGACCGATCCAGTTACGCTGCATATCTTTTAAGCTTTCTGGCCAATCAAGTTCATCTAAATCTTCAAGTAAGCGATCTGCATATGCAGTGATTTTTAACATCCATTGTTTCATCGGACGACGCTCAACAGGATGTCCGCCGCGCTCACTCTTACCATCGATAACTTCTTCGTTCGCAAGTACTGTACCAAGTGCTGGGCACCAGTTTACAGGAATTTCATCTACGTAAGCTAATCCTTTTTCAAATAGCTGTAAGAAGATCCATTGTGTCCACTTATAGTAGTTTGGATCTGTTGTATTTACTTCACGATCCCAATCATAAGAGAAACCAAGTGCTTTAATTTGGTTACGGAACGTGTTAATGTTTTTCTCTGTAAATTCTGCTGGGCTGTTTCCAGTATCAAGTGCATATTGCTCTGCTGGAAGACCGAATGCATCCCATCCCATTGGATGAAGAACGTTATACCCTTGCATACGTTTCATACGAGATAAAATATCCGTTGCTGTATAACCTTCTGGATGTCCTACGTGTAGGCCTGCACCTGATGGATATGGAAACATATCTAGTGCATAAAATTTTGGTTTTTCTGTCTCATCTGGCGTGCGGAATGTTTTATTCTCTTCCCAATACGCTTGCCACTTCTTCTCAATTTCTTGATGATTAAAGCTCATGAGATATCCTCCTTCAAATTGTATTTATTTTCACCGCCTAAAATACAAAAAACCTCTCATCCCTAGAAAGGGACGAGAGGTTATAGATTCCCGCGGTACCACCCTAAATTAATGTAATAAAGGATGTTCAAAACGTCCGGTAAAGATCGCTACCCGATTTCTTTATCCTCCTTTTTGAACAAGCACTACTATATACATTCGCTTAGATCCTTAACGTGGATAAACGGCAATTGCTACTTCATTTCACAACTGCAACTCAAAGGCGAGTTCATAACGAAACTTGGATTGACTTGCACCGACCGTCAACTCTCTAAACCAGCTTCTATTACTACTACTCCTTCTCACTGTTATTACACATATAAGTTAATTTAAATATATTCTAAAACATGTTACATGTTCCGTCAAACTAAACTGCAATTTTTTCTTCTACTGTTTCTTCGACTTTTACTCGTTTGTCATAAATACTCGTTGCGATAAGCGCTACTACAAGCATTACCATGATCGCTATAAACAATACTTCCATATTGTATAAATCAACAATTGCTCCGCCGACAACTGGTCCAAACATTTTTCCAACAGTCGCCGCACTATTTACAACACCTTGATAAAAACCAAGTTTATCATTTGGCGCAAGTATATTCGCAATCGTTGGCACAGCTGGCCATACGAATAACTCACCAATTGTTAATGTCACCATTGCGACAAGGAACATTGTAAATTGCTGCGCTTGACTAAGCACAATAAATGAAACCGCAAAAATACCGATTCCAATCATAATTTGCTGCTTTAAAGAACGTTTCATCGCACGAATAATCATACTTACGAGCGGCTGCGCACAAACAATCATCGCACCATTTATTGTCCATAACAAGCTGTAATGACGTAGACTAATATTTAGTTCTTGCATATGCGTCGCAATTGCACCTTGCCACTGTACATATGTAACCCAGCATAAAGCATATGCTACACATACGATAAGAAGCGCCTTGAATCCTGGTGTAAGCGACCAACCTTTTTCTGTTTTAACTGATTCTTGTACACCCGGTTCTTTCTTATCTTCCATACCACGGAATCCGATAAAAGCAATTAAAAAGAAAATAAAATATAAAATAAAGTTCGCTAAGAAAATATAATCAAAACGATAAGAAGCCACTAAACCACCGCATGCCGTCCCAACAGCGATCCCAACGTTTTGGCCAACATACATCGCATTAAATGCTCTTCGTCCGCCTTCTGGCCAAACCGTACCAACCATCGCATACATTGATGGAAAGACCATTCCAGAACCGAATCCAATTAACGCAAGCCATACCACATAAAATGGCCATCCATGGAAGAATACAAGACCTAAAATCGATACTAGTGTAATGACAATTCCTACTAAAATTGATTTATATCCGCCCCATTTATCAAATAAAACACCGCCGAGTAAATTACCAATTACACCAGTAAGCGAGTTAATCATCAACACCATTCCGGCCACAGATAAAGACTTTCCTAAATGATCATGTAAATAAATTGTATTAAAAGGCCATAAAAAAGAAGCACCCGTGACATTAATAATCATCCCAGCTACTAATAGCCATACTTTTCTTGGCATAGTTCCCCCTCCTATTCTGTTTTCTTCGTTCTATCCATAATAGTAAGATTGTAGTCTTTTTTAAATAGGAAGGCAACTGATTAATAGTTGGTGAAATTCAGATAATAACCTGTACAAAAAATCCGCCTCTACATAGAGAGGCGGATTGATTTAACGTTTTTTCTTTTCTTTCACATAATCTATATACACTAAAATAGCTACAACGATAAAGCTTACACTAACCATTCGGAAGACCATCTCTAAAATCAGCCACTTCGCTAAAATTCCTAATGCAAATGCACTAATCCCAACGCCAACATCAAAACTTGAAAAGAAGGTTGCATTTGCCGCTCCACTTTTCTCTTCACTAACCTTTTGAACTGCCCATGTTTGTAAACACGGCATAATAGTACCATAGCCTGCGCCAAATAAAATCGCTGCAACAATAAGATACAAATCATTTATCGCATAAGACAATATGACAAGCGATAAAAATCCTAATATAGCTGAGACAATAATAATTGACCAAGGTCCTTTTTTGTCATACCATTTCCCAGTAAAAGGTCGTAATAAAGTTGAAACAATTGCATTGATAAGAAAGAACAAGAAAATATGCTCTAGTCCTTGTTGTTTACCAAATAGGACGATGAACGTAAGAATCGCTCCAAAACCAAGTGTTGTAATAACTGCTAGTAACGCTTGGAACCATACTTCTTTTTCAAAAATCATCTCAAAAAAGCGAAATGGTTGCTTCTCTCTCTTTACAGGAGTGGGAGCATGAACAAATTGAAGCATAATAGCTGCTAGCAAGCTAAGCGTTACTGACGACCAAATTAAAATATCAAAGGAAAAAGATCCGTAGATAAAAATCCCTATACTCGGTGCGATAATAGCTCCGACCGTTGTTGAAACAGAAAAATATCCCATTCCTTCTCCTAATCGCACCTTAGGAATTAACTCCACAGCCATTGTGCTGTTAGCAGTTGTTGATACACCCCAAGCCACTCCGTGAAAAATTCGTATGAGTAAAAACAACCATACAACATTCAGAAACGGATATATGAGTGTAACAATCATTAAAGCTACACTTGCACCAATAGCTAAACTTTTCCCTTTCTTATCAATTAAATAATATCCGATTAAAGGTCTAATACATACAGCACCTATCGTAAATAACGTTGTAACTAAACCTACTTGAATGGAATTGGCATTCACACTTATTAAATAAGCTGGCAAAATAGGCAGCACCATTTCAAATCCTATAAATACAAAAAAATTACTAAGAAATAAACAAATAAATGATCGATTAAATATTTTTTGATTTTCCATATCGTGATTCCTCGCTTCTAAATTGTTTTTAACTTAGAAGCGCCCAGATCACCGAAACGTTTTTCAATTGTCTTAGTCTTTTAGCCAATTGAATCACCCTCTCTCGTTCACATTATAATCTATATCAAAATATCATTTTAACTCAAAATAAAAATCCCGTATTAAAAATAACACTTTTAATACAGGATTTTACTCTATATAATCATTCTTGGCAACTGCCTTTAGTATCCATTTAAGAATGAATAACCTACCCAATTTAAAGTTTTTTGAACTAACTTCCATAACACTGGAATCGTTCTCTTACAAAAAATCATCCAACTTCTTTTTTCCGTTTTGCACTTTCTTTAGAGCTCCATTTAAATATTTTGTCCAATAGAGAATATATTCTCGCAGATTCCTTCGTTAGTAAAGGTCCTAACGATGCCAATATTAAAACATATAGGGCTGAGAATGGTTTAATTGTTGCCATTAAGCCACCAGCTATCCCAATATTAGCGACAATAATGGAGAATTCTCCGCGTGATACAAGAGTTAACCCGATATTCGTAGAAGCCTTATGTGATAACCCGGCTTTACGTCCAGCAATCATTCCAGCTGTAAAGTTACCGATGATAGTTATCAAAACCGCTCCTAAAGTTAGCCAAACAGCTCCACCTAACGAAAAAGGATCTATACTTAAACCGAAGCTGAAGAAGAATATAGCTCCAAAGAAATCACGAAACGGAACTACCAGATGCTCGATTCGATCACTATGCTCTGTTTCAGAAAAGACAAGTCCTAATAATAAAGCTCCAATCGCCTCAGCAACATGGATTGTTTCTGAGAATCCAGCTACAAAGAATAAAATAGCGAATATGACGATAATAAAGATTTCATTCGACGAAATATCTAATACTTTATTCAAGAACGATGTAGCTTTTCTAGCAATCACGAAGAATAGTAACATGTATCCTAGCGCAATTAAAACAGATGTCAGAGCTCCTACAAATGAAGTCGCGCCTCCGAGCACTAAACCTGAAACGACAGATAAATATACTGCTAAAAAGATATCATCAAACATAATGATTCCTAAAATTAGCTCTGTTTCTTTATTACCTGTTCTTCTTAAATCAACAATTACTTTCGCTACAATTGCACTTGATGAGATTGTAATAATCCCGGCAATAATTAATGTTTCTAATAGAGGAAAACCCATTACATATCCATAAAGTAGACCTAATGTAAAATTAAGTGATATGTGAATTGTGCCTCCAATGGCGATTGATTTTCCTGATTTAATTAATTTTTTCATTGAGAATTCTAACCCTAAATAAAACAGAAGGAATATGACACCAATACGGCCAAGGAAAGCAATTACTTCTCCACTTTCAATGAACCTTAAGTCTATAATTCCTAAGTCTGGAGCATGTGGTCCCACTAACATACCGAGGATAATGAGAAACGGAATAATCGAGAACTTCAACCTTGCAGCAAGGATAGCCGCAAACGCCACTAATACTAACGCAGTTCCAACTTCAAAAATTAAAGTATCCATCGACTATGAATCACCTCCTGCTGAAAGTAACTCCTTAATGATTCTTTTCACTTCATGCCGTTCTCCTGATAATACCAACATATCACCTGCATCAATAATAGAATCTGGGCCTGGATTAAAAAATTTCTTCATATTCTTCTTCAAAATAGCAATGACAGTTACGTTATACGTTTTTCGAATACTTAAACTACCGATTGTTTGCTGAATCGCTGGCGCATTATTTTCCACTTTAAACCACTCAATCGATAAGCCTTCAAAAGCCATTTCAATCGTATCTAAAGCTTGCGGTCTATACACCATTCCGCCTAATATGGCAGCGATTTGCCTCGCTTCAGAGTCACGAAGAGAAATGCTTGAAATACTTTCTTCATGATCAGTATCAAAATGATACATTTCTCTTCGCCCATCATCATGAATAACGATAACCATTTTTTCATTACCTTTTGTTATGACTTCAAATTTACATCCAATACCCGGAAGTTCACTTTCTCTAATATTCATATACACGCCTCCTAAAATTTTTTAGTTAAGGCTCTTCCCTTTTACAAATCCACATCAATTTCTGTTTTAAACTTTTCATCTTTCGAAATTCCTAAATACTTTAATGTTTCTGATGGAGTCGCATGATGAAAATGCTTTTGAAGAAACGCAATCGCTATTCCTCTTTTATACGCATGGAATCCAAATGTTTTTCGCATTGAATTCGTTCCAATCTTACCAGAAATCCCAATTGCTTCAGCTGCACGATGAATAACACGATAAGCTTGCTGGCGCGTAATCGGATTTTTTGTTTTATTAGATTGAAATACGTAATTCCCTCTTTCTACAACAGAAGATTGTACGTAATCCAAAAGTGCTTCTTTTACTTTTGTATTTAAATAAATATCTTGTTTAAATTTTTCATCTTTCACAGGAAGAGAGTAAAAATCTTTAACAGTTCCATCTTCATTTAATACATCTTCGAATTTAATACTTAATAGTTCTGTAATTTTCAAGCCCGTATTAATCCCAATAACAAATAAAAGGTAATCACGTTCTGAATGCTCTCTTAAATATTTTTTCATAGCCTGAATTTGATTTATATCTTTTAACGCCTCTACACATTCCATACATGTATTCTCCTCATCTTATGATCGGTAAATTTTCTAATTATCTTGTTCATTTTACCTTACCATATTAGAAGATTTCCATGCATTATCTATTTATAATTCCTTAATTTAATCTGTTATTGAAATTTTCCAAGCTAAACAACTGGAGCAATATACTTTAATATCCCGAAAAATTCCGGATATTTATAATTTGGAAATTTACTATTATAAAAATAAGTTGAAACTAGAAAAATAATGAGAGATAAAGATGAAAATAGTAAAACATCTTTTGACCTCAGCATTAAGCCTATTACTTCAAGTAAAGATCCATCTTCTTTATGCAAGTAGAATTCCTCCTTTCGTTTCTCTAACTTTTCAATTCTCACCTCCTTATACCATAACTTTATGTTACTTAATTATATAATATACTATAATTAAGTAACATAACAAGTATTTTTTATTATTTTTCTGAAAACACATGCATTTTCCATTGGAAACAAAATAAAAAATACCGAGCACCCTCTGCTCGGTATTTTTTAAATCTTAGTCTTCTTTCGGAAGAACAATTCCTTTATACAATTGAACTGTAATGAAGTAGTAAATTGCGTAAATGACTACGAAAATAATAACCGGAAGCCAAATACGGAAGTACGGATCAATTAGGATGAACGAGAAGATGTTCATACCAACTAGTACGTGTACAATCCCGACAATCGCTGGGAATAAGAATACTAAGAATAACTCTTTATAAATGGACTTCGTTAATAATTCACGACGAACCCCAATTTTACGAAGCATTTGGTAACGCGTAATATCGCTTGATGCCCCAGAAAGAATTTTAAACATTAAACAACTTGCCATCATTGCTAGGAAAGCAATTCCGAGGAAGAATCCCATAAATACTGTTCCACTCGCAATACCGTAAAATCCAGCATAGAATTGATTTTTACTTTGCAAGGAGCCTTCTTGTACATTTTTATATTTAGCTAGCTGCAACTCGTCAATTTTTTTCCATTCTTTTTTATATGTTAAGAAATCATCTACTTTTCCAAGTAATGCAATACCCTCTTTACCTTGCAAACCATCATACATTTTTTGATCTACAATTTTGATTGTTTGATCAGGGTATACATATAGTGGTTGAATCGTTCTTAATGCACTATCCCACTCTTGTGGAATCACATTATCAGATTTCTCCTGACTGAAACTTGAAATTGCCCCTACTGGCAGTTCTTCAGAAGCTCGTTTCACTTTACCAATATCCTTCATTCCTTTAGTATTTTTAAGATCTTGTACCAAAGGACGATTTTTCTCTAAATCTTCTTTTAAATAATAAACATATTTATCGTCTGTTTTATAACGATACTCACTTTTCTCTTTAAATGTAATTTCATCTAAAATTTTCTTTTCTTCTGCTGTTGGGTTATGAATTGCGACATCATAAATTGCAAAACCATCGACAGTAATCATTACGTTATTCTTGAACGCCATACCACCTGAAATTGCACCTGCTCCAAGCGCAACTAACATCGCTACTGTCGCTAGTACTTTTGTTAAGCTATTAATACGGAAATTTAATTGTGCAAATGTAAAGGCATTAAGTCCTTTTTCAGTACGCTTTTTATTACTTTTAAGCTTGTTAATAATAAGCGGAAGGAATGTTCCAAATAACATGTAAGTTCCGGACGTTACAGTAATTAATGCAATGATAATTCCCATTTGCGCCAACTTATCCATGTAAACCATAGAAGCATAGCCGATTGCTAGTAGAATAATTCCAACGACTGCAAATGCAACAGTCTTTGCTCCTTTTGCAGAAACACGATCCGTTTTTGAATCTGCATGAACCAATTGCAGAACCGTAATACGTGATAATTTGATACTATTCATAATTGCTGATAAAACAAATAGTACTAAGAAGAAAATACATGTAACCAGCATAGATGGAACATAAAATGCATGGTAGCCACCTGCAGTAAATTCAAGCTGCTGCATAAGTAGTTTACCAATTCCTTGCGCTAGCCCTACACCAACTGCAATACCAACTACAAGAGATGCTGCTCCTAATACAATTGTTTCAATAAACATAAGCATTGTAACCTTATGTTTTTTTGCTCCTAACATCATATACATACCGAATTCTTTTTGACGAAGTGATAGCAAGAAAGAATTGGCATATAAAATATAGAAGAATGTAATGATAGCTAATAGTACCGCACCTGCATGGAAGACGAATTGAATACTGCTGATTACAGAATTCGCTTCAATAAACGCCTTATTCAATGCTAACGTTTGAAACATGTAAAAAATTGAAATTGACATGACAAGACCAACAAGTAAGACGATATAATCTTTCAGCTTACTTTTTAGTCCTGACATAGAAAGCTTAAATAACATGCCTGTCCCTCCTTTCTTATGCTTTTTGTGTACCTAAGTCTGCAAGCACATCTAAAATTTCTTTATAGAACGCTTCACGCGTACCACCACGGTGAATCTCTTTATATAACTCACCATCTTGAATGAACAAAATACGCTGACAATAACTTGCACTGTATGGATCATGAGTAACCATCATAATTGAAACACCTTGTTCTTCATTTAGATTGGTCATCGCATCTAAAAGACTTGTTGCATTTTTAGAATCTAGTGCTCCTGTTGGTTCATCTCCTAAAATGATTGCCGGTTCATGTACAAGCGCACGCGCTGCTGCTGAACGCTGTTTTTGTCCACCAGATACTTCAGATGGATACTTTTGAAGAATTTCTGAAATTCCTAACATGTTCGCTACCTTTTCTACTTTTGGTCCAATCTTTCTAGAAGAAACACCTTGTAGAGAAAGTGGTAATGCAATATTTTCATAAATTGATAGATTTTCTAGTAAGTTAAAGTCTTGGAAAATGAATCCTAACTTTTGAGAACGGAAGTCAGAAAGTTCCCCTTGTTTCATCTTCGTAATATCCGTACCAGCAATTTCAACAACGCCGCCCGTTGCCTTATCTAATGTTGAAATTACATTTAGTAACGTCGTTTTCCCTGAACCAGACGGTCCCATGATTCCAACAAATTCACCCTCTTGAATGGAGAAAGATACACCTTTTAATGCGTGCGATTGGCTTTCGCCTTTTTTACCGTATACTTTTTGGACGTTTTTTACGTCTACAACTGATCTGCTCATATATATCCTCCTACGTTTGTTTTTTCTTTTCCCATTCTGCGCCTTTTCGAGGTTATCTGCCATTGTTTTACATTACATTTACCTTACATTTTTGTAATATAAATAAAACAGCTACATATGTTACATGTAAACACGTAGCATATGTAGCCGCTTGTTATTTTAGGATATATATTTTCATTTCACTTAAAAAACTTACATTACAGCCGTATTATCTTTCCAACGCTCGCACTCGGATCTATATCTAATGTGCCGCTATATTCAACCTCACCCACGTTGCAATTTGAACCAATTTTTATATGATAACCAGACACAAGGGATGCCTCTGTTTTACTCAAAGTAATGTCGTTCCCTGTTATCGTTTTACAAGCAATTCTTTTCTTTATGCCTGGAATAAAGCTTGTAAGAGATATAAATTTACGAGATGGCACTATCATAATTATATCGCCTTCAACATTTTGCAATTCACTAGGTGAAGTAAATTGTATTCCAATCTTTTTCGCCTGTAGATTTCCATGTACTCGAACAGCCCCTTGTACTGTAAATGATTCTGCATGCACATCTTCTTTCACCGATAAAGTACCTGATGAATATATATGTTTCGCCTGCACTTTTCCTAATCTACAACTACCGATGTTTTTCATTTCATTAAACTGACTTACCCCTTTAATTTTGCATGCACCAGAATTGCTAAAGCTTTTAGCGGTTAAACTTCCCCGAATTACACAATCACCGATCACACTGAATTCAGTAGCTTGTACATCTTCTTTGAAAGATGCGGCGCCTTTCACACCAACACTCCCTGCAATTACTGGTTGAGAAAAAGATTTGCTACCAAATACATTGAGTTTCTCCTGTACATTAGCAACTTTTGTTTCCATAGTATTTTTCATCTATGTTCCCTGCCCTTTAGTTTTTCCCGTCGTGTTTTATAAGAAACTAATTATTTTAATATTTCTCTCTATATAGAATATACCACATATTACCATGAAGAACATAAAAAAACTGAGCCATGTAAGCTCAGCTTTTCCTTCTATCATTTTAACCTTTTAAAACAAACTCATTTCCTTCATTATCTTTAAAGATAGAGAATGTACCCCAAGGCATTTCGTTTGGCTCTTGCGTAAATTCTACACCGTTATTCTTCATTGTTTCATACGTTTCTGTAATATTTTCTGTTACAAATACAATAGATGCCTTTAACTCATTTGCATTTGGCATCATTGTTTTGGGATAAATGACTAAGTGAGAACGTGTCCCTTTTGGTCCTACTTCAATCCAGCTCGCATTTGGTCCCATCGGATCGTTACGATATACTTCAAATCCCGCTTTCTCTGTCCAAAACTCAAGTGCCTTTTGTTGATCATCTACGTAAATCGCTACTGTACCAATATGTGCAATCATTGTTTATTCCTCCGTTACTCTTCTTATTGAAACTTAATTATAATGTAAGTATGAAAAAATGCAAAAAAATAAAACCAGGTCATACTTCGACCTGGTTTACTCTGATTGCTTCGATTTTTGCGGTTGTCCTTTTTTACGATTACGCTGTTTTGCTTCAACAACTGGATCGAGTTCATTTGAAAACTCAGCGTTATGTCCATTTTGCGTTTTTTGCTCTGGGTTATTTTGATCTGAGCGCTTTGCCATTATATTCACTCCTTATTAGTGCGGTGTAATAATCATTTGGTGCTGCAATTGACGAACTGCCATACGTGCACGATTTAACTGCTCACGCTGTTCATCATTCGCATGTTGCTGCATAATTTGTAAATCATTATAAGCTTGTTCTAATTGTAATTGTGCATCAGAATACTCCATTGTATTGTAATGCTCTTGTCTACTTCCGATATCTAATTGCTCTTTTGCATATTCTATCGCTTGCTCAGCTTGCGTGATATATTCTTCAAGTGATTGACGCTCTGCCATTTTGTTTCCTCCTTGCCTTTAATTCCCCTTTAGTGTGTCCCTTCCATATCGACCTTATGAGTATGTTATAATGGATTTTGTTTCATTTTAGGCTTTAGGAGGGATATGTAATGAAGGTTCAAAACCCTTTTCCATATACAAATGACAATAAACGTTACCATACGTGGAATTATCACTTACGAAAAGAATTCGGCGAAAAAATCTTTAAAGTTTCATTAGATGCTGGATTTGACTGTCCGAACCGTGATGGCACAGTCGCATATGGCGGTTGTACATTTTGCAGTGCCGCTGGTTCTGGTGACTTTGCTGGTGATCGCCGCGAGGATGTTGTAACGCAATATCATGAAATGAAAGAAAAAATGCATTCAAAATGGAAAGACGGAAAGTGTATTGCTTATTTCCAAGCATATACAAATACGCACGCTCCAGTAGAAGTGTTAAAAGAAAAATTCGAACCACTTTTAGCAGAAAAAGACGTTGTTGGTCTTTCCATCGCAACTCGTCCAGACTGCTTGCCTGACGATGTTGTTGAATATTTAGCTGATTTAAATAAACGCACATACCTTTGGGTAGAACTTGGACTACAAACTGTTCATGAGCGCACTGCGAATCTCATTAACCGTGCCCATGACTATCCATCATATGTAGAAGGTGTAAACAAACTTCGTAAGCACGGCATTAAAGTATGTTCCCATATTATTAACGGCCTTCCGCTTGAGGACTATGACATGATGATGGAAACTGCACGTGAAGTAGCAAAACTGGATGTACAAGGAATTAAAATTCACTTACTTCACTTATTAAAAGGAACGCCAATGGTAAAGCAATACGAAAAAGGACAACTAGAATTTCTCTCTCTTGAGGATTACGTAAGCCTTGTTGTTGACCAACTTGAAATCATGCCAGCAGAGATGATTGTGCACCGCATCACAGGTGACGGTCCACCTGAATTAATGATTGGCCCTATGTGGAGTTTAAATAAATGGGAAGTATTAAATTCCATCGATGCGGAATTTGTACGCCGCGGAAGCTGGCAAGGAAAATACGCAAACGAGGTGAAACCAGTATGAAATTAGAACGTGTATTGCCGTTTGCACGCACGCTTTTGCAAACAGCTATTAAAGAAGGTGATTTTGCTGTAGACGCAACGCTTGGCAACGGTCACGACACTTGTTTTCTAGCGGAGATTGTTGGAGAAAACGGGAAAGTATTTGGATTTGATATTCAGCGTGAAGCGATTGAAAGTTCGACTGTTCGCCTAAAAGAAAAAGGACTTGAAGAACGAACTGTTTTAATTCACGATAGCCATGATACATTATTATCCGTCTTGCCAGAAGAAGCAAAAGGTAAAGTAACAGGAGCAATTTTCAACTTAGGTTACTTGCCCGGCGGTGACAAACATATTGTAACAAAGCCAAACTCAACAATAGCTGCCATTGAACAATTATTAGAAGTCATGGCACCAGAAGGCATCATCATCCTTGTCATTTATCACGGACATCCAGAAGGACAAGTAGAACGCGATGCTGTATTGCAATTTGCCGAAGAGCTCGATCAAAAACAAGCTCACGTACTTCGTTACGGATTCATCAATCAACAAAATAACCCGCCATTTATCGTGGCAATTGAGAAGCGCTAAATATATCGGCGCTTTTTTTATTGTTCCAAGAATAAAATATACCATATAATGGATATAAGAAGAGGGGGAACCATTTTGTTAGAACTAAAGGGTATACAAAAGAAATACGACAAACAGATGATACTAGAAAACATCCATTTATCAATTCCAAAAGGACAAGCGGTTGCCATTATCGGCGGCAACGGTACCGGAAAAAGCACTTTACTCAAAATCATTGCTGGATTTATTTCTCCTACCACAGGAACAATCCAAAAACA
The DNA here is from genome assembly GCF_017498755.1 of Bacillus sp. XF8. Lineage (NCBI taxonomy): Bacteria > Bacillati > Bacillota > Bacilli > Caryophanales > Bacillaceae > Bacillus > Bacillus sp. XF8. The sequence goes on from NZ_JAGDQK010000027.1 coordinate 67,213, forward strand.
GTCAGATATGAAAATCGGCTATGTACCAGAACATTTTCCAGAGGATATTCGTTTTACGCTAGAAGATTATTTGTACCATCTCGGTCGTATTCACGGCCTATCGAAAGAGCATTTACAGAACAAAATCCCTTTACTACTAGAAACTTTTCATTTACAACACGCTAATCATTCCGTTATAAGAAGTTTTTCAAAAGGAATGAAGCAAAAAACCAGTATCATGCAAGCACTCCTTAGTAATGTTGATATATTAATTTTAGATGAACCGCTTTCTGGACTTGATCCAAGGTCCCAAGAAGAACTTGAACATATATTGCTCTCATTGAAAAAACAAGGTCTTACCATTCTCTTCACTTGTCATGAGAAACAGCTATTAGAAAACTTTGCCGACCGAATTGTGACACTCGCTAATCATACAATTGCAGCGGATAAACTTTTAACATTTGATGCAATCCCGAAAGAACATACTTACATAGAAGCAACGGTACCACACACTTTTTCTATCACAAAGTTACAGAAGCAATCCGGCTATATACATGTTACATATAACGCAAATCAGCACCTCATTCAATTACAAATTGAAAAGACTTATACAAATGACATACTTCAATACTTATTACATAACGATGCGTTCATTACATTGCTACAACCTAAATTCCTTAACCGAAAGGAGGATCCCTATGCTCGCGCTCATTCGTTACAATTTTCTTGATTATACAAAATCGTACAAGTATGTTCCGCCAATTGCGATGTACATCATAAGTTTACTCTTTTTCTATGCTTATAAGCCAAATCCGATTGTTGCAACATATTTAGAAACTTCCCTTACACTCTATTTACTTTCAGCTTGGATTACCATTACGCTGTTTCATACGGAAGATCCTGTTCAAGAACAAATTACCCTTTCACATACAAAGAACATATGGACTTTATACCTTGGTAAATATGTAGCAGTATTTCTCATTGGTAGCGTTCTATCCCTTATATCTGTTATATATCCAATTGCCTTTCAAATGTTTAACGAAAAAATGACAGTCTCATTATTTATAACTGGCATCCTTACACACATTTCTTTATCTATAATCGGCATTTCAATTGCAACACTATTTACACGAAATATCATAAAAAAAGCAAGTACAGCTTGGCTTAGCCTTTCATTTGTATTACTGATTACGATTGCGTCTATTCGTCTCAAAAAAGACATGCCGGAACTATTATGGTTCTTCCCGCCTATCAATGGTTTTATGATGCTTGGGCAATATGAACATCATTTGCTTACGCACGTACTTTGGCTTACTGTATGGGCACTTGCATATTCAGTTGTATTAATAGGCTTATTCCTTTATCTTGTACGAAAAAGAAGGAACATGTAGATAAAAACAAGAATTTCTAACTTTAGATTATGAAATTAAGGAGAGGTACAACAATGATCGGAATACTAGCAGGAATGGGGCCAAAATCAACAGGTCCATTCGTTGATACAGTCGTTGAGCAATGTCAAAAAATATATGGTGCAAAACATGATATGGACTTCCCTCATATGATGATTTATTCTTGTCCAACACCATTTTATATCGATAGACCGATTGATCATAAGGCTATGGAACAAGCGATTATAACTGGTGCACAAAAACTTGAAAGTACGGGTGTCGATTTTATTGCCATGCCATGTAATACCGCTCACCTATATTTTGATCAGTTACAAAATTCAGTGTCAGTTCCTGTTTTAAATATGGTAGATGAAACACTAAAAGAAATACCAAATCATATAAAAAAAGTAGCTCTCTTAGCGACCGATGCAACTATTCAATCTGGCATATATCAAGATCGGATTGTAAAACATGGTATGGATTATATACATAAAAATAGCTGGCAAACAATTATCACTCAAATTATCTCTAGCATAAAAACAGGGAACATCAATAAAGCAAACGAATTATGGCATACACTTTGTATGGAATTATCTGAAGCAGTGGATGTCGTTATTATAGCTTGTACCGATTTAAATGTTGTATCAAACGCAGGGTCAAATAACCTTTGCTTTGTGGACTCATCGTTTTGTCTTGCTAAGGCGGTTGTTCATAAATATTTAGCAAATCAATTGTAAATTACATACATATTCTATACGCCAAGAACAAAAAGACGTACACATGCTGTACGTCTTTTCCTATTTCCCTAAGATTTTTTGTTTTTTTCACACTTCTTTCAAAATAATCACACTTAATCCCGTTATATTAAATACGTATTTGATTCATATAAGGAAGGTTAGGGGAACTAAAGTATGAAACTAAATCGATCGCTTCACTATATTTTCTGGCGGTGGCATTTTTACGCCGGCCTCTTCATAGCACCACTGCTCATTACTTTATCACTTAGTGGCATTGGATATCTGTTTCGAGAGGAAGTTGAAAATTTCATTTATAAGGATTTATATTTCGGAAATAGTCATCAAACAGAATCTCTTTCTATGACTGAATCCATTTCGCTAACAGAAAAGAAATATCCTCACTATAACGTAACGAAAATTAGCTATTTTGAAAATGAATATAATACAAGACTCACAATGAAAAATGAATATACAGGCGATCAAAAATATGTTTATTTGGACAAGCAGAATCAAATTGTTGGAGATCAAAATGCGAATGAAACATTCGCAAATATCATGCGTGAGTTGCATAGTTCTCTTCTCGTTGGCGGTACAGTTGTAAACTACTTAATTGAATTAGCTGCTTGCTGGACCATTTTTTTAATTGTTACTGGTTTATATATGAGTATAAAAAGTTTCAAAAACACTCCAGTATCCAATGCTAGAGAACACTCTAAGCGACTGCATTGGATAATTGGGATTGTATTTACAATTCCACTCATTCTCTTAATACTAACAGGATTACCTTGGTCCGCTTTTATGGGAAAACAAATTTATAGCATCGCAACTTCTAATGAATCGCTCGGATACCCAAAGTTATATATGGCTCCGCCAGAATCTCAGTTTAAAGAATTACCGTGGGCAACTAGACAAGAAACACCACCGCAATCAAGTGTAAGTGAACAAACAGCTCTTACAATCGATGAACTAAAACAGAACATTCAAATGAAAAAACCTTATGTGATTGCATTACCCGATGATTCGAAAGGAGTATTTACCGTTTCAAAATCTAGCGGGTCTGGTATTACAGGCATGCACGTATCACCAAATGAAGAAACCACTGCTTATTTCGATCAATATAGCGGCACTCTCATTTCCAAAATTGACTATCGCAACTACGGATTATTTGCACAATGGTTTTCTTATGGTATCCCTCTTCACGAAGGGCATTTGTTCGGATGGCCAAATAAAATACTATGCTTATTAACAGCATTATCTTTATTACTTCTCATCTATTTAGGAATGAAAATGTGGTTAGCGAGAAAACCGAAAGGAAAGCTCTGTGCACCGCCAAAGCAAAAAAATAAGAAAAGTACATTCACTTTCATACTCATTATGATTTTATTAGGAATTATCATGCCTTTATTTGGCTTATCTGTTCTTATCATTTTCATAGTTGAGTTTTTACTATACCTATTCTATAAAATCAAAGAACAAAAAATATAAGAAAAAGCATTTGTATATTTTGTACAAATGCTTTTTCTACATGAGCTGCCACATATAGGTTTTTATTTGTATAAAACTGCCCCAAAGCAAGTAAATCATTACTTCAGGGACAGTTTTTAAGCTACCATCATTTCTTCAATTTTTTTTACGAATCCACTAGGATCTCTATGTTGAATGTGTTTTATTTTAATCCACTCTGTATCATGCTGGATTGAAATTTTCGTTCCAAACAAATCTTTTTTCACTTTTATAGTGGATATGTTATCAAATGAAAATTCTTCAAATAATGTATTTCCAGCAATATCAGGCCCACAGAAAAAGAGCCTTCTATTTGTCAAAACGAATACAACAGGCCGCATGACACTCCGATATATGAAAGTTTCTAAAGAACATTGCAGGTACGATACGATATTTTCATCTTCCAATAGTCTCTCTTTGGCTTGATCTAATATATTCTTCACTTCAATCCCACCCTTTCAAACTATTATATTTCTATTATCTAGAAATCAGAATATAATGTCAAAACAAGATACACTACAAGGATATGTCACTCTTCTTGTAAAAAACAATAGAAAAAGACGTGCTTCATATACACGTCTTTTCATCCTTCTATCACTGCGCCATTTTCTTTCGGTACATCTTTCCATTCCAATAGAAGAATCGTGAAGTGAATCCACCATATTTCACAATGCGCCGTGCCATTTGCTGCATATTCTTTTGCTCTGATACCTTTTGATCAGATAAATAAATTCCAAGGAGACCGCGACTAATAAGGCGATGAAACTTCGCATGTGGTAAGTCGCCAATATTTCTTTCTGCTTCTTTTACAAAATGCTTCATTCGCTCTAATATAACTTGTTCATTTTCATAATAACTACAGAAATTTAAGTCTCCGCCGATGCGATCTTCTTCTTGATCAATAAAATAATCAAGTAAAATATGAAGCCCTTGTACATATGGGAAATAACCTTGCTTAATCTTCGCAATATCTTCATCAAGTAATTCATCATGAAACGCATATGCCACGAGACAAAAGATTCCAAGTGTTGATCCTGCACATGCGGAAAATTCAAACCAGCTCATCGGTGGTACGTTTTCCTTATGAGCTTCAAACCATGTTTGCAAGCGTGGTTCTCGCTCTTCTAGTTCCACATGCTTATGAATTTGCAAATCACAATAATAACAAGCAAGCTCGTGAAGAATTGGTGCAATCTTTTCATAATGCTTTGTTTTTCTTAGTACATCTTGGCATGTTGCGACAAGCTCATCTAAATAACCACCATCATCTTGATCATCTCGATAACGATAGTAATTACTTCCTTCACTCTCTGGTGTTAATGCAGTCAGCATTGATTCATGTAGTGCAGCAAAATCATTCGGATCAAGCGATGTACTACGATCACATAAGTTATCTAAGTAATCACTAATCGTCTGATACGCCACAATAAAACGAATACATTCCTCACGGTGTTCATTTGCAAGCAGCGCTAAAATACCACCGCCTTCACAATGAAACGTTTTATGTTCAATACTTGCAATTGCCTGATTATGAAGCTCATCATTTGGAATATGGTAGGCACGCTCTTTCCACATCGCTAGCTCATGGTGTACAACCGGAAACACATCACGGTATACTTTCGCCATGAGCGTTATGGGATTACTCGGTACGTTCACTTCTTCCTTCATCTCCTCTATTAAATGTACAAATCATTATTTATTTGTTTGTATTATATTATTTAAATGTGTTTCCATAAATGCTTTGGCATAACTAAAAATTTCATCTTTCTCATACTCATTCAATAGCTCATGATAACAATTCGGCCATTCTTTATATGCTTTATCACTTATTTTCAACCGATCAAACCATTTACGGACACGTGTTTTATCTACAAGTTTATCCTCACACGCCTGCATTAGCAAGAGCGGAACGTCTGGAAACTCATCTATTTTTTCATGAGCAATCTCAATAGATTTTATCAATTCACTATACCAACGAACTGACACCTTGCGCAAGAACAACGAATCATTTTCCATTGCATCACGAACTTCTTTATTTCGCGTTGACATTTCGACTGTAAGATTTGTGGGAAATTGGAGTTTTGGCGTGAAAATATTTAACAACTTTGAAGCAGCTCGAAGCGGAGCAGCAGGTACCGCTAAAACACCTAAGCATGGTGAGCTCAATATAATTCCATCTATATCTTCTCTCTTCGTTTCTTCCATCATTCGAATGACAATAAGACCACCCATACTATGTCCAAATAAAAAAATAGGGAGCCGATATTTTCTTGCTTCTTTCACCCATAATTTTATTTCTTCTATGTATTCATCAAATGAGTCAATATGTCCTCTATTTCTTGAAGTTGTTCCATGAGCTGGAAGATCCCCCATAACAACATGATACCCGAAATGAGTCCACATTTCTGCTAGCGCCTCATAACGTCCGTGATATTCCATCGCACCGTGCACAATCACGATTACGGCTTTGGCTGCTTCCGCTTCATAATTCCACATACGAAACTCCTCCATTTCACTCTTTTCCGTAATTTGATACACTAAAACTAGTTTCTAGGAAAGGAAGGCTTTACATGATATATCCTTATAAAGATAAAAATCCGAAAATTGCGAGTAGTGCTTTTATCGCTGACTACGTTACGATTACAGGTGATGTTACAATTGGCGAAGAATCAAGCATTTGGTTTAATACGGTTATTCGCGGTGATGTGTCTCCAACAATCATTGGAAACAGAGTAAATGTACAAGATCAATGTACGCTTCACCAAAGTCCACAGTATCCCCTTATTTTAGAAGACGATGTTACCGTTGGACATCAAGTTATTTTACATAGCTGTACTTTAAAAAAAGATGCTTTAATCGGGATGGGATCCATTATTTTAGACGGCGCTGAAATTGGCGAAGGTGCATTCATTGGTGCTGGTAGCTTAGTTTCACAAGGAAAGAAAATTCCACCTAACACACTCGCTTTCGGTCGTCCGGCAAAAGTCATTCGTGAATTAACAGATGAAGATCGAAAAGATATGGAGCGCATTCGCAAACAGTATGTTGAAAAAGGACAATACTATAAGTCACTGCAAAAATAGCCGTTACTTGCTGCCACTATAATGGCAGCTTTTTTCATTAAAACTCTAACGTTTTCTTTACAAAATCTTATTATTCCCTCAATAAAATCTTATTAAAATAAAAGATATCATCTGAATATATATGTAAATGAAGGGGAGAGTTTTCATGAAGGTCAGCTCCTTATATAAAATAGAATGTTACATTTTCAAAGGAATTAACCGTTACTTTGATCAAAAAACATTAAATATCTTTTTCCGCACGATTACACATATCGGTGGTGCAATCTTTTCTATCTCACTCACGTTATGCTTTCTTATCTTTTCAAAAGGACTTCTGCACACTGCCGCAATTGCAGCAGCTCTTTCATTAGCAATTAGTCATATCCCTGTGCAAATATTAAAAAGATGGTACCCACGTAAACGGCCTTATTTAACAATTCAAGATGCAAAATACCCATTACATCCATTACAAGATCATTCATTTCCGTCCGGTCATACAACAGCTGTTTTTTCAGTTGCCGTTCCATTTATTTGTTATGATCCAAACTTAGCAGTCTTTTTACTTCCATTAGCAATGATTGTAGGAATTTCCCGCATCTATCTCGGGCTTCATTATCCATCAGATGTATTTGTAGGTATGTGCCTTGGCACATGTTCTGGCATCATCTCTTTTTATCAATTCATTCCACTTTTCATGTAAAGGAGAGATTGGATGAGAGTCGCCATATTTACTGATACATTTACACCGCAAGTAAACGGTGTAGCAAAAACATTAGATCGTTTGATCCGTTATTTTCAAAAACAAAATATTTCCTATTCCGTATTTGCACCGCAGCATACAGCAGAAGATGACTTCGTAGCCAATGTGAATAAGATGAGAAGTATCCCGCTGAAAATATTATATCCAGAATGTCGAATTGCTTTTCCTACCCCGCGCATTAAGCGGGAACTTCTTAGCTTTAGACCTGACATCATTCATATTGCTACTCCCTTTAATATGGGGCTATGTGGCATGTATTACGCGAAAAAATTAAACATTCCTCTTGTCGGTTCCTATCACACAGACTTTGACGCCTACTTGCAATATTATAAAATTGAATTTTTCTCCAATATGCTATGGAATTATTTAAAGTGGTTTCATAGCCACATGCAAAAAAACTTTGTCCCTTCTCCCGAAACATTACAGCAATTAGCAAAAAAAGGATTTCAAAATTTATATATTTGGGGACGCGGAGTAGATTGTTCACTCTTCCATCCGGCTTACAATAAAGACGTATTCCGAAAAAAATATAATATTACTGCTCCATACATTCTTTCCTATGTCGGACGCATTGCCCCTGAAAAAGATATTGAAACACTTCGTACACTCATTCACACAACACTAAAAGAACGAAAAGGTGATATTCATTGGCTTATTGCTGGAGACGGTCCCCTTGCCGAAGAACTACGTGAAGCTACACCAACAACTAACGTGACCTTTACAGGATATTTAAAAGGGGAAAACTTAGCAGAAGCTTATGCATGCTCTGACCTTATGGTATTTCCATCGGCCACAGAAACGTTTGGCAATGTCGTACTCGAATCGCTCGGATGTGGTACACCAGTAATTGGTGCAAATTCTGGCGGAGTAAAAAATATTATTACAGATGGAAAAACAGGTTTTCTTTGTGGACCTAAAAAAACGGAATCATTTTTATCATCTATTTATCAGTTACTAAATAACGATGAAATGCGTAAACAAATGAGCATAGCTGCTTGTGCCTATGCTGCTACACAAAGCTGGGATGAGATTTTTCACGGTTTATACATGCAATATGAAGAAGTGCTTCAGCAAAACAATGCTGAACTACTTGCGTAATAGGAAAGTTCAACTCATCCGTAATACTCATAAAAGAAAAAGGTATGACTCTATAACGTCATACCTTTTTGGTCTTTTTCTCTTTAAGTAACCGCAAATATTCCTCTTGTGTATTTACATTCATAAACAATTCTTTCGCTACATTCCATTCTTCTTCCATCACATACTTTACGTTACACTGTGATAAAAGTTGTCCCATACTTCGTTTTTCTTCGTTTAACAATGTGTATATTTTTTCTTTTATACTATAATGATACGCCGCTAATAGTGGCTGCTTTCCTCCATCAATAACCGGAACAATTGCCTCATATTCACCACTTATTTGTCCTACTAATGCTGTAATCCACTCATTTGAAAGATTCGGCGTATCACAAGGCGAAATGATATACCACTCCGCCTCTATATGCGCCATCCCCGATACAATCCCAGCAAGCGGTCCCTCTCCTTTATAGGAAGGAATATCTTCTATAACAGGAACGTCTACTAAAGTAACGATCCTTTCTTTTATATCAGGATGACTAATCACAACTACATCTTGCACGGTAGTCTGCATCACTTGAACGATATGCTCGATAAAAGTATGTCCTTGCCAGCTTGCCAATGCTTTTGGCTCACCAAAGCGTCTCGACATACCACCCGCTAATACAATTCCAGCAAGCCTTTTCATTGACGATGCAGCTCAAATGTAATATGACCTAGCTCTGGTAAAATTAATTTGTTCATCGCAAGGCGAACTGCCCCGCTAGAACCTGGCATTGAAAAGATAACTTTTCTTCCAATTGTTCCGCCAATTGCTCTACTTAACATCGCCGCGCTTCCGATATCTTCTAAATAACTAATCATCCGAAACAATTCACCAAAGCCAACGATTTCTTTATCTAACAATGCTGAAATGGCTTCAATCGTCACATCACGCTTTGTAATGCCTGTTCCTCCATTTGTTAATACAACATCAACATCCTCTTGGTGATATCCACTTAATACAGCTTGCCTAATACTTTCTTTATCATCTTTTACAATTTCATAAGCAGTTACCGTATGTCCTGCTTCTAGTAATAATTCTTGTAGTAACTTACCACTCTTATCCGTCTCTTCTGTACGTGTATCAGAGACCGTAATAATTTTACAGCGCACCTCTTTCGGCGCTTGTTTTTTATGTTCTGTTACGCTCATATTTATCCTCTCCTTCTTATAACTACTCATAATTTTATCATATCGTATAAATACTTTATCAAATATGAGATACATCACATATCTACAATTATCTAGTGAATGACCGAAACATTATGATACAATATAAGTATATATAACCATAAAAAGGGATTTTTTCTATACCTCTATTTTATAATCTTAAACAACATGTCCCATGGATTCCTTTTCTTATAATTCTAATTCCCTTTCAACTCATTACCCATAGATTAGATATCAATTTTCTAAAATTATACGTATTCATGCTAAACGGCTCTAGTCGCTATTATCAAGTACCGTGCTTCCTCTTGTTTTAGCATTTTTATTTCAATGGATTAGAAATCGTACGAAATAACCAGATACATACTAAATAAACTTTCATACTTAGGAGGTTCATTCATGGAACTTTATCAAAAACTCACAACCGTATTTATCCTTCTATTTGTCGCTTCCATCAGTGCTGGGATGGCGTTAAAAGATGCTGTACCAAATGCAACGATGGGTGGAATCGGATTTGCAACACTCTTTTTACTATGCAGTGCATTTTGTGCTGGAAAAGCGCGTCAGAAGAAAGGATGATATCCCATGTTCCGTAAAAAAACGACACTTTGTAAGTCATGCGGGAAAGAAATAAAAACGTATAAAAAAGCTTAGATTCATATGCCTTTTCCAGCGAGTGGAATGGCAAATATAAAAAAGTATATTGAACTTGAGCTAGAAGTGTATTGCAGTTCTTGTGCTGGAGTACGTAAAACCCACAGTAATGAAGTGAAATAAAGGAGGTTTTTCACTTGTTCGAAACAAATCGGATTCGTTTACGAAAATTTTCAGAAGGTGATATTCCAACCTATTACCATTGGCGAAATGATATAGTAGTGATGAGCACTACCAGTCTCAATCTCGATACATATTCTTTCTCGGAAACAGAACAGTTTTGCAAACAAATCATTCACTCTTCCACCTCAAAAAGTTATATTATTGAACAGAAAAAGGGTAGCCTTCCAATCGGAATCACATCTTTAATTAATATTGACCCACATAATCGAAATGCAGAATGTATCATCGATATCGGAAAGAAAGATTACTGGGGGCAAGGGTACGGAAAAGAAGCATTAACTTTATTATTAGACTATGCCTTTTTAGAATTAAACTTACACCGTATATCCTTACGTGTATTTTCATTTAATGATAAAGCGATACACCTTTATAAAAAACTTGGATTTCAACATGAAGGTACGTGTAAAGAAGCTGTATTTCGAAATGGAAAATGGCATGATATTGAGCTTTTCGCCTTACTGCAGACAAATTACAAATAAAAAAGCTTTGCGTAAAAACGCAAAGCTTTTTCCTTTTTATATTATAGACCAGCTTGCTCTTTTAAAGCTGCTGCTTTGTCTGTACGTTCCCATGAAAGATCTACATCAGTACGTCCGAAGTGTCCGTAAGCTGCTGTTTGTTTGTAAATTGGGCGACGTAAGTCTAACATTTTGATGATACCAGCTGGGCGAAGATCGAAGTTACTACGAACTAGCTCTACTAGTACTTCTTCAGATACTTTACCAGTGCCGAATGTATCAACTGAAATTGATACCGGTTGTGCTACGCCGATTGCGTATGCAAGTTGTACTTCTGCTTTTTCAGCAAGGCCAGCTGCTACGATGTTTTTCGCAACATAACGAGCTGCGTATGCTGCAGAACGGTCAACTTTTGTTGCATCCTTACCAGAGAATGCACCGCCGCCGTGACGAGCATATCCACCGTAAGTATCAACGATAATTTTACGTCCTGTTAAACCAGCATCACCTTGTGGTCCACCGATTACGAAGCGTCCAGTTGGGTTAATGAAGAATTTTGTTTCTTCATCCATTAATTCTGCTGGTACGACAGCTTTAATTACTTGTTCTTTTAAATCACGATCGATTTCTTCCCATGTAACTTCTGGATGGTGCTGCGTTGAAATTACAATTGTATCGATACGTACTGGTTTACCATTTTCATCATACTCAACTGTAACTTGCGTTTTACCGTCTGGACGTAAATATTCTAATGTTTCATCTTTACGAACTTCCGTTAAACGACGAGCTAATTTGTGAGCAAGTGAGATTGGAAGTGGCATTAATTCTTTTGTTTCATTACATGCGAAACCAAACATTAAACCTTGGTCTCCTGCACCAATTGCCTCAATCTCAGCGTCAGTCATTTGACCTTCACGTGCTTCTAACGCTTGGTCAACACCCATAGCGATGTCAGCAGATTGCTCATCGATAGATGTTAAAACTGCACAAGTTTCTGCATCGAATCCGTATTTTGCACGAGTATAACCGATACCTTGGATTGTTTCACGGACGATTTTTGGAATATCTACATAAGTAGAAGTCGTAATTTCCCCCGCTACCAATACTAAACCAGTTGTTACTGTTGTTTCACAAGCTACACGTGCATTTGCGTCTTTTGCTAAGATCGCATCTAAAATTGAATCAGAAATTTGGTCACAAATTTTATCTGGATGTCCTTCAGTTACAGACTCAGATGTGAACAGATGACGTTGTTTTGTCATGTGGTAAACCTCCCTACAGTAATTGTATATATTGTACGGAACTCATCCTTAATTTGCCACAAACTGCGACATTCATTTATTCTCCCACACAAGTATAAAGAAAAACCTTTCCTAATTATAGAGGAAAGGTTTAATTTGCTACTTGCATACTGCTTTTTGCCCTTCGCTCTTATCGTTCGAGACCGTTCGCCTCGCACAGGTTTTAGCACCTATTCACTTGCTTATTACCGTTACAAGTGAGGTTGCTGGGCTTCATCGGGCCTGTCCCTCCGCCAGCTCGGGATAAGAGAGTATCCGTCCCAACCTATACTAAAGAAATGATATTCATTTGTCAATTAATATTCACATATTCCTACAAGTTTTTCGCATTTCGTGTCGAACAAAATATTAATAGGAAAATAATACATTCACACAAACAAAAATAAATAAATAGTATACATTATTTATATAATTGTGTTATACTCTTGATGGGGATTACGAGAAAAATTTCATTAAAATGAAAAGGATGGTATATAAATATGGGTACTGTGAATGTCCAAATTGGATTACATGAATTACTGAACGGAAGCAACGCACAGATTCAACTAAGCGTTCCACAATTAGTGGAAAAAGTACTAATGAGAAACGAAGGAAAATTAACTTCTACTGGTGCCGTCTCTGCTTCTACAGGAAAATATACAGGACGTTCTCCTAAAGATAAATTCATTGTGAAAGAAGCATCGGTTGCAGACAAAATTGCTTGGGGACCTGTAAATCAACCGATTTCTGAAGAACATTTTAATAAATTATACACAAAAGTATTGGAATACTTAAAAGAAAAAGAAGAATTATTCGTATTTAAAGGGTTCGCTGGTGCTGATCGTAACTATCGTCTTCCATTGCAAGTTGTTAACGAATATGCATGGCACAATTTATTTGTACATCAATTATTTATTCGTCCAACTGAAGAAGAATTAACGAATCATGAAGCTGAGTTTACAATTGTCTCTGCACCAAGCTTTAAAGCAGATCCAGCGATTGACGGCACAAACTCTGAAGCATTTATTATGGTTTCATTTGAAAAACGCATCGTATTAATCGGTGGTACTGAATACGCTGGAGAAATGAAAAAATCTATCTTCTCTATTATGAACTTCTTACTTCCAGAACAAGATATTTTATCTATGCACTGCTCTTCAAACGTAGGTGAAGAAGGCGATGTTGCTCTATTCTTCGGTTTATCTGGAACAGGTAAAACAACATTATCTGCTGACCCACACCGTAAATTAATTGGTGATGATGAGCACGGTTGGTCTGATAACGGTGTGTTCAATATTGAAGGCGGTTGCTACGCGAAATGTATTAACCTTTCTCATGAAAAAGAGCCACAAATTTTTGATGCAATTACATTTGGATCAGTGCTTGAGAACGTTGTAATTGATAATCAAACACGTATTGCAGATTATAATGATACTGCATTAACAGAAAATACGCGTGCTGCATACCCAATTCATGCGATTGATAATATCGTAGTACCAAGTGTTGCAGGACATCCAAATACAATTATTTTCTTAACTGCTGATGCATCTGGAGTATTACCTCCAATCAGTAAATTAAATAAAGAGCAAGCTATGTACCATTTCTTAAGCGGTTACACTAGTAAACTAGCTGGAACAGAGCGCGGCGTAACGTCTCCGCAAGCGACATTCTCAACTTGCTTCGGTTCTCCATTCTTACCACTCGATGCATCTCGCTATGCTGAAATGCTTGGTGAAAAGATCGAGAAACATGATGCAAAAGTATTCTTAGTGAACACTGGCTGGACTGGCGGCGAATACGGCGTTGGAAAACGTATGAACTTAGGTTACACTCGTGCAATGGTGCAAGCTGCATTAAACGGCGAGCTTGATAACGCTGAAACAGCGAAGCATGACGTCTTCGGTCTTGAAGTACCACTTCATGTACCAGGCGTACCTGATGAAGTATTAATGCCTGAACAAACATGGGCTGATAAAGCTGCTTACAAAGCAACAGCAATCGAACTTGCAGGTAAATTCAAAGAAAACTTCAAGAAGTTCGAGAACGTTTCTGAAAACATTATCAAATTAGGTGGCCCAATCGCTTAATTGAACCTTTACTGTCTGAATGACCTTTACTCATATGAATAAGTATATTGTAACCTGAAAGTTTCGCGTACTCACCGACAAAACCCATGCGGCTTTACAGGTTACACATACTTACATAAAAAAGAAGCTTACGCTAAAAACGTAAGCTTCTTTCTATATATTCACTTTGATTTTTCCTCATATAAATCGCGGCTTTGAAAACAAAAGCAGATTCCCCACTCACTTTCTTCTTTTGTTTTCACATGGCATGGGGCGAAAAAAGGCACTGTCCGCTTCTACCCATGGTCGGACGCTCTCTCCCACCTAAAAGAAAAGGTTCTTGTATTTATTTCTTCGCATCTTTCATGCTATAGTATCCTAAATTAATAACGATTAAGAAATAACCACCCATAATCCCCACAGCAAATGCCCACATGACCATATGGTGTTCAATCTCATACATAATAATCGCGCCTAGTATCGCTGCTGCGAACCGATTAATCATACCAAGTGTTGGTGCTTTACTCTTTTTTACAATACTATCTCCAAGCTTTTCAATACGTCTTCCTAAAATCCAAACACAATACATACTAACGAGTAAACCAATCCCAACGCCTAAAAAGTGAGCAGAAAAAGGTGTCATCGCCCATCCTAATAGCATCGCGCCTAGCAAATAATACATTTGGATTTTAAATGACCTTAGTGACATACTAATCATGCAGTTCTCCTTTATCACTATCATCTTATTTACATATCATCAGACTTTATCTGTTACATTCAAAGAAAAAACAACATAACCACTATGTTTACGTTGTTAAAATATTTTTCAGAAATAATATTATACAAGATTTCTAGTTTGGAAGCAGGAGCAATTTGTGACGTTTTTGCAAACATTTTTTCATAGATTTACAAAAAAATGATATCAATCTACAAAAATATGGATATGATGTATATATATCCACTTTAATTTTCCAATATATAAACCATGTTCTTGGAAACAAAAAGAGACCTCCACGCGTTTTCTCCTTTTGTTTTCACTCGGCATGGAGCGAAAAAAGGATCTGACCGCTTCTATGCATAAGCGGCTCCTCTCCCCCGCCTAAAAAGAAAAGTTTTACGTCAGTTTTTCAATTTACATGCATGTAGTAAGTACACAAAAAAGGGGGCTTCTAATGATTTATTTTTTAATGGCTCTCATTCACCTTATTATCCCTGCACTTATAGGACTCTCGTTATATTGGTACACAAAAAAACATAGTATTTTCTATGCCGTCCTCGGTGTCCTTCTCCCGGGTATTATTCTCATTGCACTGTTTCGCATACCATGTCTCAACTTAATTCCACTTATTACTGCTATTTTGTTCCTTATATTTTTACCAAAAATAAAAAAATAGGAAAGCAGACCATAACTGATCTGTTTTCCTATTTTGATATATGTTCTGATATGGCAGACTGCGTCTCAAGTTTTTCAGATTTCACAAACCATAAACCGAGAAAAATAATACATCCGCCAATCATTTGTTGCAGCGAAATATGTTCCTTCGCCCATACCGCCGCAAATACAACTGCAACAAATGGCGTAATATACATATACACCATCGTATGAGAAGCCCCAATTTTTTGAACTCCAATATACCACATAACTAAACCGAATACCGTTACAAAGAAAATAGAATATAATAGCGCAAACCATGACATCCCTTGTTCAATTTGAAATGGCAACGAAAAAGTATGCCATCCGCTCAGTATAACGAGCGGAATCGCTCCAACAACTGCTGACCATGCCGTCACGCGGAGTGCTGAATATTTTTTGATAAGTGGTCCTGCTAAAACTGGATATAGCCCCCAGCATATCGATGTAATGAGCCCAATTCCATTTCCATAAAAAGAACCAGCAAGTGAATGTCCAGCTAATAACACAAGCGCTGCACCAGTGCAGGCTATAATAGAACCGACTAACTTTCTCTGGGAAAACTTCTCTTGTTTCAAAAAAACCGCAAACATCGTTGTAAAAATAGGTGAAATAGAAATGAGTAAGGAAGCATTCGTAGCGGATGTATATTTGATGGTTTCCATAAATAATGTTTGATACAGCACAATTCCCACAACACTAACTACAATGAGCCTCGGTATATCTCTTAATTCCATATGCAATGACTTTTCAATATAAAATGTAAGTAATAATAATAGCGGTCCTGCTGCAATCATCCGGAGCGCAGTAAACTCAATTGCTGAAAATTCTTCAAGTCCGTATTTTCCAATTGTATAATTTACACCCCAAATAATAACAACACTTAAAAGTAATAATTCAATCCCCCATCTTCTCATGCGTATCCCCTCCGCACAAAAGATTATACAGAAAATTCAATCTAATGTACATTTAATTAGCTAAAAAGTTTCATAAGAAAAAGGAGCTTATGATTCGCTCCTTCTTAATCAGTTACACTCGAATATGAAGTTTCATGTTTGGATTATAAAATTGACTTGGACTTTTCAGTTGAAAATGTCCCCCTGATTCATGTAAATCAACAGTCAACTTATCATCCATAAAAACAAGCTTTGTGCGATCCGCAATAAACTGCAATTTATTTGATTCAATCTCTACATCACGTTCATCTTTTTCTGATACAGCCACTAAATCAATAATTCCACTCATCACACAGCCGCATCCTTCATTATCATAAAACAACTTTATAAACTTTGCTTCACTTGGAATCGTATCCATAATTTTTTTATATGCTGCATCTGTTACAGTAACGTACATATACCATTTCCTCCTACCTCTTTACATAAAGTGAAACTTTAATCAGTGGGGGTTTTCTCCATCCCCCACTGATTATCAGCCCGCACCAATCGGGCTTTTACGGGCAGTTTATCTCCCACCTAACTTCTTTAGAAAAGCGGAAGCGACTCGCTCAGAATCGCAGGACGTTGGAGCACCCGACAGAGAGGCGCTTTTTGCCTCGTCCGAGGGGGCGAAACGACCGGAGATTCTAGCCGCTAGAGCTGGACAATGCTTTCGCCGAATTTTGAGGTGGGAGTATTACTGCCCGCAAATAGCGGGATAATTCTTATATTGTACCATTCTTTTTATAAATTCTATCCATTTATTGTATACAGAAAATTAAGACTACTATACAATGTATTTGATAAAGGAGGATGTATTATGCCAGCTTTAAAAGAAATCCAACCTGCACTAGATTCTTTATTTCAAATCAAAAAATACGGAAAAGACGGTGCCTTCAGTCGCTTTATTCCGGCTGTATACGATCCAATCGATTTTCCTTGGCAACAATTTTTTGAAGCAGACTTTGTAGAGAATTTTAACGGACTTATGATAAAAGGTGCTGAAACTGTAAATACTGTCTTTTTAGCAGTATTCCCAACAGATGATGTTCTTGAAAAATTCATCTCACAATCGAAACCAGGTGATTTACTTTTTATGCATCACCCCCTTGTAATGGAATGCGGTGATCCTCTCGGAAAATCTGGACGAGGCTTTGTACCAATCCCAGCGCACTATTTACAAGAAATCAAAGATAAAGATCTTTCTGTTTATACATGCCATGGCCCAATGGATCATCATCAAACATATGGAACAAGCATTGCGATTGCTAAAGCTCTAAAGGCCGATGTAGTAGATGGTTTTGCTTATGATGATAAAGATATACCATGTGGACTCATTTGCGAAATACATGAAACAACAACAAGAAACCTCGAACAACATCTAAAAGAACTCTTCTATATTCCATATGTAGACTTCGAAGGCAAACGCCATGAATCTATCACAAAAGTTGCAATTATCGCTGGATGCGGTGATAAAATAGATCTTCTCCAAGAAGCAGAAGAAAAAGGCGCTGAAGCCTATATCACTGGAGAAATTCATTGTCACATCGATAATGATTACGGCAGATACAAATATTCATTAATTATGGATTATGTGAAAGAAACAAATATGTCGCTTATCGGTGTGTCACATTCAGCTTCTGAATATTTAGTTAAGAAAACATTAATGCGTGATTGGTTTATACAAAACTTTGACGCAGACGTTGTTTTGCTACCTCAAAAACGATGGTGGTATTAAATGCGAATTCTCACACTTTCTTTCATTTAAAAAGAGATATGTAGCTGAATCTACATATCTCTTTTTACTACCTTCAAAATCTCATGAGGGGTTTGAAAAACATAATCGGCTTCTTCAAATCCCTTTGTTGTTTTCGCTCCCCATAAAGCTAAACCAAATTTTGTTCCAGCTTGTTTCGCACATTGTAAGTCATACAGGGAATCACCTATATAGATTGCTTCGCTAGCATCAATATTCAATTGTCTTAAGCATGTTACTAATGGTTCTGGATGTGGCTTATGTTTGTTTGTATCCTCCACACAAATAGAATGTTCAAAATGTCCGTGTAGTCCAAATGGTTCAAAATCATCAACAAATTCTTGTCTTGTTTTCGAAGTGACAATTCCTGTTCGAATATCATATGGAGCTACCGCTTGTATCACTTCTTCGATTCCCTCGAAAACCTTTATTTCATTTTTAAATTCCACCATATTCTTAATCCATTTCTCATGAACCCTTTCTATATTCGCTACACTTAATTTTTGTAACGCGGCAACTCCAGGGATTCCTAATGCAAACCGTAACTCTTCTAAGTCGTAATGAATCCCTTCATTCCGCAATGTTGTTTGCAATGAATACAATACAGCCTTCTCCGTATCTAGAATTGTGCCATCAATATCAAAGATAATTCCCTTCATCTCCATGTCCCCCTTTTTCTTGTACTACTCTCCCAGCACGACTTCAATACCATGATTTTTCACAACATCACTTAAACGCTCTGGAATGTTACCATTTGTAACAATCGTGTCAATCGCTTCTAACCGCAATGCTTTAAAGTTTTGACGCTGGTTAAACTTTGTAGCATCAATGAGTAAAAATACTTGGTTCGTTTGTTTGATTAACTCGCGCTTAAAATAAATATCTTCTTCAAACGCATAGTAAACACCATCTTCTGTAAACCCAGGCGCTCCAATAAATACTTTGTCAAAATGATAATCCTTTAACTTTTCCATAGCTGCAAATCCTGTTACGTGACGAGATTGTTTATTTAATTGTCCACCCAAAATATGAATATTTACGTTCGAATTACCTGCTAAATGATTCACCGTATCAATTGAATTCGTCACAACAGTTACATTGTTTGCTTCTAAAAAGGGTGTCATACAATTAACCGTGGTAGAGACATCAAGATAAATGATTTCATTGTCTTGTACAAAAGACGCTGCCTTTTTTCCAATAGGCTCCTTATACTCAGCCTCTTTCTCTTCACGATTTACGTAATCCGAAATTTTATGGTGAAAAGAAGGTAACGCTACTCCGCCGTGCGTCCGAACAATTGCGGTTTCATCTGTAAGCTTCACAATGTCTCTTCGTGCTGTATCTCTTGAAACACGAAACAACTCACACATCATTTTCAAACTCATTGTTTTATGGTCATTCAAGTAATCTGTTATTCGTATTAATCTTTCATCTTGATTCATCTTATCACCTGATTCTATTTACTTTTAAGTCATTTTAAGTTACTTTAATTATAACACATAAAAACACTTAAATTGACTTATTTTCACTTAACCTTAAAGTTTCACCAACAATTATGTTTAAAGGAGTGGGAAAATGCTGCGTACAATTATTCTTGATTTTGATGGAACATTAGCCGATACATTACCTTTATGTTATTACTCATTTCAAAACGTTTTTCAGGAGTTTGACAATAAAACTTTAACCGAATCAGATATTCTTTCCATGTTTGGTCCAAGTGAAGTCGGTATTATTCATTCTAATTTGATTTCTCACCATAAAGAAGCTGCCACTGAAAAATATTATGAATGGTATAAAGAAAAACATCATAAGTACGTAGACAAAAATATTGAAATAGCTAATCTTTTATTAGATTTAAAGCGAAGAGGATTCCAGTTAGCCATCGTAACAGGAAAGGCTCGAAGAAGTTTAAATATTTCTTTGGAGGCATTGGAGTTACATTCCTTATTTGATTGCATCATCACTGGAGATGACGTCGTAAAACCAAAGCCTGATCCAGAAGGAATCGCCCACGTCTTAAACGTATTAAACATAACAAAAGAACAAGCAGTATTCATAGGAGATAGTGACGCAGATATTCTTGCAGGGAAGAATGCAGGTGTACTTACAATTGGTGTTCAATGGTTACCAAACTATCAATCTCCAGAGTTCTCTGTACAACCTGATTATCTTATAAACAAAATACAAGATTTTGTTCCTTTACTTGATACAAAACTAACCACAGTATAAAAAGAAAAGTACATCACTCATTTGAGAGTGATGTATTCTTTTTTTCCTCTTCCTCTAAAACGCCCCACAAATCTCCCCACTCTCTCATCGCATCAAAAATCGGACGAAGTGTTTGTCCTTTTTCTGATAAAGAATATTCCACATGAGGTGGCATTGTTGAATAAACCGTTCTTTCTATAATTTTTTCATTCTCCAATTCTTTTAAACGTAATGAAAGCGTTCTTGGACTAATACCGATTAGTGATTTTTCTAATTCTACAAATCGCTTTGGCCCATAAAATAAATCTCGTAAAATGAGAAACGTCCACTTTCCACCGATTACACTCATCGTTTTTTCAATGGAGCACTTTAATATGTGTTGCTCTTCTTTTCCGCACATTGTATCCATCCCCTTAACTATACAAAAGTAAAGTAGCTATATAAAAAATCAGTACTTCCATAAATAAAGCACTTTATTTATTATAGTGTTTAGGAAAATATTAGTAAATATCTATTAGGGGGATTGGAAATGAGCACAAACTCAGTAGTACATGTAGAAACAAAACAGATGAAATCTTCTAGTATCATAACTTTACTTGCACTCGCAATGGGATTTATTATGGCCACTCTAGATGTAACCGTCGTAAATGTTGCGATTGCTGATATTCAAAATCATTTACATATGGGAATTTCCAGCGCAACTTGGATTGTCGATGGGTACATTTTATCGTTCGCATCTTTACTCCTCATCGGTGGATCACTTGCAAATCATTTTGGTGCGAAACATATGTATATAATTGGACTCGTTTGTTTCGTTCTTGCTTCACTTTTCTGTTCTATTGCATCATCTGCAAATAGTCTTGTTACCGCACGGATTCTGCAAGGTGTTGGGGCTGCACTTTTCATGCCGAGCTCTCTTAATCTTCTTGCCGCCTCTTATCCAAATGAAAGACAACGCGCAAAAATGTTCGGTCTATGGTCCGCTATCGTTTCAGTTGCTTCAGGAATTGGGCCTTTCGTTGGAGGAGTACTCGTAAACTCTTTTGGGTGGCGGAGTATTTTCATCATCAATCTACCAATTGGAATCATTGGTATCTTCATGGCTTATTATGTTATTTCCGCTTCACCACACCAACAAATTAAACTAAATCTTCTCAACCATGGATTAGGTGTGATTACTGTAGCTAGCCTAGCTTTCAGTCTAATTGAAGGGCCTTCCTACGGCTGGACATCACCACAAATACTAGGTGGATTTCTTGGTACAATTATAGCTGCTAGTTTGTTTATCGTTACCGAGCGTAATTCAAAGCAACCGATTATTCCATTTTCATTATTTCATAACCAACAATTTTCTTCGGCAAATATCGTCGGCTTTTTAATTAACTTTGCATTGTTTGGTGGGATTTTTATGTTCGGCTTATTTCTTCAATATGTACGAGGCGCTAGTCCTTTTCTAGCTGGACTCGAATTATTACCAATGATGACTGTCTTTGTAATCGGGAATCTCTTATTTGCTAAGCTAGCCCCTCGCTTCGGTTTCAAATTACCGATGCTCATTTCCTTACTTATTGCAAGCTTAGGCTCATTTCTTTTAATTTCTATTTCACCAGACACACCTTATTGGTTGTTAGCAATCATATATGCGATCGTCAACCTTGGAATAGGTATCTCTGTTCCTGCCATGACAACGGCTGTTATGCAAACTGCTGGTCGTGAACATGGAAATATAGCGGGGGCCACTTTAAATGTAAATCGGCAATTAGGCGCATTAGTTGGGATAGCAATTATGGGCATCATTCTACATGAATCTTCATCATGGTATGCGGGTGTAAAAAATAGTTTTTTAGCTATGGGAATCTCCTATTTTTTTGCTAGCTTTCTTACTTGGCGGTTTCTACAAAGATAACCGCTTCCTTTTTTGCTATGTAAACATCTACCTATCAATAGGCTACGTTGTTCTAAACTATAATATGAAATATTGCATATCATTTCTTCATACTTTATATGATATAATCCTAAAGCAATCTGTTAGTAATCCTTCTTCATGCAAATCGCTAACTTGAAAACTTAAAGACTACTAGACCCCAAATAGTATGTAAGGCTTATGACATCAAAAAAAGAGAACATTCGTTTGTTGAACGGATTTTCTCTTTTTACTTTATCGCGAAATTGGGAGCACAATCTCAACCGTAGTTCCAACTCCAACTTCACTCTCAAATTGTATCTTGCCTTTATGTTCTTCAATAATCTTATATGTAACCATTAACCCTAAGCCAGTTCCTTCTTCTTTCGTTGTATAAAAAGCTTCACTAAGCTTAGAAATTTTGTCTTTTGGTATGCCACAACCTTCATCTGTGACCCGAATGATCATAGCATCTTTTACAGCTACCTGAATTGTAATCGTTCCACCAGTTGGCATAGCTTCAATTGCATTTTTTATTAAGTTTAAAAATACTTGTTTCAGCTGTACATCATCACATTTAATAAGAGGCATTTTTTCACTATAAGTCGTATGAATTGTAATTCCTTGCTGAGCTGCTGTTCCGCCAATAATACGCTCAACATATGAAATCATCTCTTTTATATCGTGAAGTGCACATGCTTTTGATTTTGAATTTCCTAATATCATCAAATCATTTGCTATAATATCAATTCGTTCCATTTCTTGTTCCATAATATCGCAATATACTTTATCCTCAGGATACTTTTCTTGTTGTCCTCTAATAAAGCCTTTTAAAAGCCTTAATGGATTACGCATTTTAAAACCGATAACTGTTGCCATTCTTCCGATTACAGCCATTTTCTCCGACTTTTGCAATTCCTTATGCGTCATTTCAATTGTGTGTATATAAGATTGGAATCTCAATAAAACAATCCATCCTATAATGGAAAACAAGCTACAAAGGACAATGGGAATGAGAACAATAAAAGAATGCACAACCACACCCATTAGGGCATACTTTACTATTGTCCCTACCGCTACTAACCAAAAATAGCGTTTATTCACAAAGAATGGTGCAAAAAGGAAGAAAAATCCTTCTACTATATTTCCTGCATCAAACTCTAAATCTGTTCCATAGTAAATAATAAAGTTATGAATGAAATCTAATAGATTATACCCTATGAAAATAATATATTTCACAGTATATGGATTCTGTCGCTTCGCCACATATATTCCCACAAACACCAATATAATCATGAGAATATACAACCATATCCCTAAACCTCTTTCTAGAATTGGAGCCCCATCTCTTCCCCCTTCTAGCTTAGGCATAATATAATAATATGCAACATCATAGATAAAAAAAGTCGCAAAGAATAAACCTAAAAACAGCTTTAACGTTCGAATCTCTTCTCTTGTTAATTTATAAACACTGTCCATGTAGTAACTCCTTTATTTACAATACACATACTTTACTAATCTTGCCTTCTATATATCCATTTTGGTTTTCCAACATATAAGCCGGTGTTATGAAGAACAAAAGGTGACCTGCACTCGTTTTCTCTCTTTGTTTTCACTTGGTATAGGGCAGAGAATCTGACCGCTTCTATGCATGGTCGGATGCTCTCTCCCACCTAAAAAGAATGGTTTTATGTCGGTTTTTCAATTTGTATTTATATAGGTAAAATAATGTCTACTGTCGTTCCTACGTTTCTTTTACTCGTAATATGTATTTCCCCATTATGTTCTTCAATAATTTTACAAGCAACAGTAAGCCCTAAACCTATGCCACCTTTCTTTGTCGTATAGAAAGGTTCTGTTATACGATTTAAGTTCTCTTCCTGCACGCCACACCCATTATCTACGATACTTACTATTACACGATCTTCATTTCTTTTCTTGATTCGTATCCAAAGTGTTCCACCATGTTCCATTGCTTCAATTGCATTTTTTATTATGTATAGAAATCCTTCTTTTAATTTACGATTATCACAATCTATTTTTATTGGATCAGATGCAACATCATAAGTTAGATACAGCTGTTTTCTGTTGATTTCTGCACTCATTTCTTTCATCGCATTTGATACAATTTCTTCTATTAAATGACTACTGTAGGTAGAAGGCTTACAAGTTGCCATTGCCATAAGTTCACTTACCATATTGTTTATATGCTCAATTTCATCAATCATATGTTCATACACTTTATCATCTGCATATTTCTCTTTCTGTAATTGTGTAAATCCCCTTAATGATGAAAGTGGATTTTTAATTTCATGCCCAACAGACGCTGCCATTTTCCCAATAACTACGAGCTTTTCAGACTCTCGTTTTTCTATCATTACATTATTTACAGCAGAAAGGTACTGTAAAAATCGATTCAATAAGAAATACGTTACAAATAATAAAAGACTATACATAACCAACGGCATAAATGCCTCTTTTTTTCCTAGGACCAAAAACGAACTATATTTCCCCATAATAATCAAAAATATCCACAGTAAGTATCTTTTACTCATAAAAATTGGCACAAATAAAATAAAAACAAATTCAAGTATATTCCCATCATCAAATGCTAATTTATTGTGGATTGCATACCAGTACAAATTAAAAATTTCTGCACACATATATGCAATCAAATATACATACTTAATACGATATACCTGTTTCTTTTTCATCATATATACGCTACATACTATTAAGCCAACTGTATACAAAAACTTTGGAACTTGAACATCTAATCTTATAAGTGGTACAGAATCTTCTAGCATAATAGAATAAACTATTTCATATATAACCCATACAATATTCAATACCCATAAAAAGAGCAAAGCACTTTTCTTTTCTTCTTGAAATGAGATAAAGTTTCTTTTCACTTTAACACTTCCTCAAAAGCTATATACTTTCTCTATATGATTACTAACACACATTATTATAATAAACGACAATGGTGTTTAACCAAAGTAATATCGAATAATGTAGAAAAATTCAACCTCATTTATACATTTGTGCTACTAAAAGAAAAAAAGAATCCGCCTCCTAAGCGAATTCTTTTTATTTTATTTATCACAAGCAATTCCATCTTCGTCACGATCACTCACATCAATTTCAAGTTGAATTGGCTTTTCTACACTTGCATATTTTTTCGTAAATGCACTTGCTTCATGTCCAAGTGGTTGTACACCTAAACGTGGATGTTTTGTTTCTGGTGTATCAATCAACAAGAAGAAAACGTACCGTTTCTTCTTTGCTATTTTCGTTATGAAATATGAATGAATGGAACAAACTCTCACTCGTCAGTTTGATAATTCACATAATTTTCAATAATGTACACGTAAAAATGCTTCTATATGTTATATACTGAACTTGTCAGGTTAACTGAAAATAGAACTCCCCGTTCTTTGTGTTTGAGCTGTGTTATCTGTTTATCCCCCTGTTATTAAATATAAGTCAAAAAAGAACTTGTAGTATATCTACAAGTTCTTTTTTATCCATTTATTACAATTAACCTACGGATTTTCCCTCTGGAGCGAATCAAATCATTGGTTCGCTTGATTTATTTGTTTTGTCACAAGTGATGCATATGCTTCTGCACCTGTTTTCGTTAAATGTACGCCGTCCGGTTCAAAATACGCCTTATTTCCAGCACTTGCTGAATACCAATCGATTAGCGTTACATTTTGATATTCAGATGCTACTTCTTTTAATTTCTCATTCACTAATGATTCCCATGGACGTGGTACTCTCGTATTGATTAATACAATTTTACGTTCATTCCCAATCAGTTTTACTAATGATACTAATTGGTCCTTAGTAAAGGCTCCATTTGTACCTAATCCAACAATGACATGATCCCCTAAATTCCCCTCATTCTTTAGCTGCTTTACCGCAGGAATTGCTTTCGACAGCTGGCGACCAATCTCCGCATCAATCCTAATATTAGGAAAAGTATCTTTTAAATACGGAGCGATGTCAATCATAATGGAATCACCTACAGCTGTAACCATTTGAGGATCTTTAAGCTGCACAGGAGCTTCTTGTTGTTCCTTATTTTGAGGTGGTTCATCAGCCGGTTTTTCCCGAACTGCAACTGGGTGTTTCGCCGGTTCCGTTTGTACTGTTTCCACCTTATCTTTTTGAGGATTCTCCTTCGCTTTACTAGCTGTTGATAATCCAAAAACAGCTATCGAAGAAACAAATAATGCACATATTAAAGCTAACTTACCGCCTAAAGCTAAGTTTTTAGGTCTTAAGTTTCTAAACTGAATGTTCTGTAGTGCACCTTGTCGTATTGGGTTTTCGATAAACTTCCATGAAATTTGTGCAACTACTATAATAAGTAAAAATTGAAGAATTGCTCTTGTAAGCTGAAATTCTCCAGCATTCACTTTCGAACTCGTCAATGTGATAATCGGATAA
This sequence comes from Bacillus sp. XF8, assembly GCF_017498755.1. NCBI lineage: Bacteria > Bacillati > Bacillota > Bacilli > Caryophanales > Bacillaceae > Bacillus > Bacillus sp. XF8. The sequence continues at coordinate 94,237 of NZ_JAGDQK010000027.1, forward strand.
TGCCAAAGATAAATCCCGTACGATCGTACCCCCATCCAGCGCAGTGGTCTAAACCTTAAAAATTGAGCGATTCGGCTAGCTGGATGAGCAAGGTTCGCCACTAACAAGGCAGTAGCAATCGATAAAATGACCATGCCTCCGCGATATAGAAACGGATCATACTGATTCGTCTTCCAAAACATAACGAGAATAATAATAAGAGAAATTCCTCCAACTACATCAAGAATGAGACGTGCTTTTGGAATAATTTTATTTGCAAGCCTACTGCTCGGCCAAATTAAGGCAAGTGCTGCTCCAATCAATAAGGAAAAAGCTCTCGTATCAGTACCATAATAAATTCTGCTTGGGTCAGCTCCTGGTTCATACAGAATTGCCATTGCTAATGCGGAAGCAACTGCTCCTAAAATGATGAATAAAATAATACGTGATTTCTTTTTTATGTAATAAAACACAAGGCTAATGATAAATGGCCAAACTACATAGAACTGTTCTTCAACAGCTAACGACCAAAAATGATTTAGCGGTGAAAGTTGATTAAAACTCTCAAAGTATGATAATTTGTGATAAATATACCACCAGTTACTGAAATACAATAAAGCTGCTAATGAATCCCCTCGCATCTTTCCTAACAAAGAACTATGAAAAATTGTAATCCATGCTAAAACAATTACAAGCATGACAAGCATTCCAGGAAGTAATCTCCTTGCCCTACGGAGCCAGAAATTCTTCAAGTCAATCCTCTTATTTCTCTTCCATTCTATGGACAAAATATCTGTAATTAGATAACCCGAAAGTACAAAAAATACAGTGACACCTAAGAATCCTCCAGGCATCCAATTAAAATTGATATGATATAAAATAACACCTAGTATAGCTAGGCCCCTTAGACTGTCCAATCCAACCATATAGCGACTATTTTTCTTTAATGGTTTGGGCATCTAGCAGTCACCCCCATGTTTCTCTAAAAATTCTGTGAATATTCACAATATACAACTCTACCAATTGTATGACTCCTAAAAATATGAACCTAATCAAAATATTACAAAACCTACTAACAAACACATTTGTTTTTTATGATTATATGCACAGTAACTAAAATTTTATCACGTTATCTAGTGACATAAAATAGTTTCATGAATAAACTTTCTCTTACAAAATAAAGTGAAACTTCCATCAGTGGAGGTTTTCTTCGTCCCCCACTGATGGTTAGTTGAACGAATCGGGCTTTTACGGGCAGTTGTCCCCCACCTATCTTCCTCATTTCTCTCTGAATCTTGAGGTGGGGGTCTTACTGCCCGTTAATGCGGGGTAAAAAAAGAGATCATCCTAAAAATTCAATTTTAGGATAACCTCTTTTCTTATTAACCGACACTCTGAACTCTACCAATTTGTCCATCTCATATACTCAAATTCTCTCCTTTCTCTTTAATACAAAAACAGAGAGCTCAGGCTTACTTAAAAATCTCACCGGCATTCTAGTCGTACCAATACCACGATTCACATACAACTGTAATGGCTCACTCTTTCCTTCCAATGAATAAAGCCCTTCTACATATTTATTTGCTAATGAAGTAGTAATGATAGGACCTATGAACGGGAGCTGTACTTGTCCACCATGACTATGACCAGATATTTGAAGGTCCACTGGATATTCAAATATCTGCTCTACAGCATCCGGTTCATGCACTAATAGTAAGTTAAAATCCTCTGTTCTAAGATGCTGAAGAGTAGGCTGAACTTTTGGTTTTCCAAGTAAGAAATCATCCAGACCAGAAATGGTAATATAATCACCATTTGCCGCTTTAACCTTTTTCACTTCATTATTCAAAACAGTAAAGCCAGCCTTCTCCATATACGATTTGTATAAGTATCCCCCGCCACCTCCTCGGTCATGATTGCCGAACACTGCATATTTTCCAAGAGGGGCCCTGATTTGAGATAGAATAGTTTGTGATTGCGTTCTTTCTGCAGTATACTCTCCAAATTTGTCTATTAAATCACCTGTAAAAACTACAATATCAGGTTTTAGCTTATTGATTTTATCTACTAACATTTGTTGCTGTTTATGAGGAAAATTTGGTCCAAAATGCGTGTCTGAAAACTGTACGATTTTCACACCATGAAAACCTTCTGGAATATTTGGATTCTCAATATCATTCCATGTGACTGACAATGAATTCGTTTCAAAATGAAAAGCATATATATAAATTGTTATCGGAAGAATGAATAGTATGAGAGAAATGATACCTATTCTTCTAAACCGCAATAAGGAAGTACCCCCTTTGACTTGTTCCAAAGAAGGTATTTCCTCGTTCAAATCCATTCTATTTATTTTGGAGTGTTCTAAGTTCGCTTTCATATGTTCACCTCTAAATTTATCTTCCTAAAAAGATACTATTTAAAGACTGTTGTAGCATTTCAATGTTACAAACGTATGTCTTTTTGAAAATTGAGGTGAACATACTCAACTTCATTCTACAAAGTAAAACTTTAGTCGCCGGGGGGCTTACTGCCCGTTAATGCGGGGGAAATCCTGCTACAAAGATAAATAACAAAACAAGAAAGTCGATCAACCTATTTCTGTACCACTTTCTCTAATATACGATGCTCCAAAAGCCATTCTTCAAACTTAGCACTACCAAATTCCCAGCTTAAGTCATTGGCATGTACAGAAAATACGTAATACCCTGAGTGTTCATCCCTATATCCCTCTTCTTGTATTCCAACTAGCGGAATCCCATAAAACGCAAAGTTAAAAAAGACATCCCACACATCTTCATGTTTTCTTTTATAAGCAATCGATTCCACATCATACTCATCTCCAAAATAATCAAGATGTAAATGCATGCTATCATCATATTCATACTTCATTTTTATCACCCCTTATATTTGTACTTCTTTATCATCCAAAAAATTCCTTCTATGTCCACTCACCTCTAGGCACTTCCCTCCATATCATAGCAGTAGATTCATTTCTAGGAGGTGTCACGTATTGAAAAAATTCATAGCTGTTTTTTGTATACTTGTACTTACTGTTTTTACATTTGTGGCGTGTAGTAAAAAAGACGACACTAAGCAAAAGACGCAAAAGATTCGCATTGGTGAAGTTACACATTCTCTCTTCTATGCCCCGCTCTATGTTGGGATCGAAAAAGGATTCTTTAAAGATGAAGGAATAGATATTGACCTGCAAACGACAGCTGGTGGAGATAAAACGATGACCACGCTGTTATCTGGTGGAATTGACATTGCACTTGTCGGTTCTGAAACATCCATTTATGTTCATCAGCAAGGAGCAAAAGATCCGGTTATTAACTTTGCACAGCTCACGCAAACTGATGGTACATTTTTAGTTTCACGTAAAAAGTTAGATTCCTTTAATTGGAACGATGTGAAGGACGTTACTTTCCTTGGTCAACGTAAGGGCGGTATGCCGCAAATGGTTGGAGAATACGTTTTGAAGAAAAATGGTATTGATCCACACAAGGATACAAATTTAATTCAAAATATCGAGTTCGCGAATATCGCTAATGCCTTCGCATCTGGTACAGGGGAATTTGTACAGCTGTTTGAACCAACCGCAAGCATTTTTGAAAAAGAGGGAAAGGGCTATATCGTCGCTTCTTTCGGTGCTGAATCTGGAACTGTTCCATATACAACATTTATGGCAAAAGAAAGCTTTTTAAAGAAAGACAAAGTAGCAGCGGAGAAATTCACACGTGCATTATATAAAGCACAGCAATGGATAGATACACATAGTCCTGAAGAAATTGCCGAGGCTGTTACACCACTTTTTAAAGATACTTCAAAAGATATTACGGTAAAAGTAATCGAGCGTTATAAAAAACAACATTCCTATGCGACGAATCCATTATTAGACGCGGAAGAATGGAAGCAACTGCAAACGATTATGAAAGAAGCTGGTGAACTACAAAAAGAAGTTCCACATGAGGCGCTCGTCAATACAAAAATTGCCGAAAGCGTTATTAAGAAATAGAGGCGAATACGATGAGTTTCTTACACATATCTCATGTTTCACAATGCTTTTTTTCGAAGGAAAATGCTCGGCTCGTCCTAGAAGATATTAACTTACACGTAGACGAAGGAGAATTCATCTCCTTTCTCGGTCCAAGTGGCTGCGGTAAGACAACGCTCCTTTCTATTATTGCGGGACTGTTAAAACCAATTGAAGGCACTGTCTTTTTAGATGATGAGCCAGTAATAAAATCAACATCAAAAATGGGCTATATGCTTCAGCAAGATTACTTGTTCCCTTGGAAAACGATTGAAGAAAATATCATGCTTGGGCTACACGTTACAAAAACATATGGGGAGGAAACGAAAGAACATACATTACAACTTTTAAAGCAAGTCGGCCTGCAAGGTGTAGAAAAGCAATCCCCTCAGGAATTATCCGGTGGTATGCGCCAGCGTGCAGCACTCGTTCGTACACTCGCAACAAATCCAAAAATCCTTTTGCTTGATGAACCATTTTCAGCTCTTGATTATCAAACGAAATTAAAATTAGAGGAGCTCGTATTTTCTTTATTGCACAAGTATAAGAAAACTTCCCTTCTCGTCACACATGACATTGAAGAAGCAATCGCAATGAGTGATCGTATTTACTTGCTTCAAGCAAACCCTGGCAAAATTGCCAAAACATTTACCGTACCAGAAAGCATCCGTTCTTTACCACCGTTAAAAGCAAGGCACCATCCTGAATTTCCATCTCTTTTTCAATCCATATGGAAGGAGCTGGAGAACCTTGGATAATATAAAGCAATTACATGAACAATTTCGAAAAAAAGAACGCCAGCGCACTTGGACAGCTGCCTCTTTACAATTATTACTTCTCATTCTCTTCTTTGCATTATGGGAAATCTCTAGTAAACAGGAGTGGATTGATCCCTTACTTTTCAGCTCTCCTTTAAGTATTTGGGAGTTGTTTTTAAGTAAATGGGGAGATGGATCACTTTGGATTCACATATGGACGACACTACTTGAAACGGGTATTGGTTTTATTCTAGGTACAGTGCTCGGGACAATCATCGCAACCGTTCTTTGGTGGATACCTCTTATCGCTCGCGTATTAGACCCATACCTTGTTGTGCTCAATGCGATGCCGAAAGTAGCGCTTGGTCCGATTATTATCGTTATTTTCGGCCCAAACATTTCCTCTTCAATCGCAATGGGAGTCATTATTTCTATCATCATCACCATTCTTGTTATTTACAGTGCATTTCAAGAAGTTGATTCTAATTATATAAAAGTAATGGATACGTTCGGTGCAAATAAATGGCAATGTTATAAACAAGTTATTTTACCGTCTTCCTTTCCCGCTATCATTTCAACTTTAAAAGTAAACGTTGGATTATCATGGGTTGGTGTTATTTTCGGTGAACTGCTCGTTTCAAAACAAGGACTCGGTTATTTAATTAGCTACGGATTCCAAGTGTTTAACTTTACGCTCGTACTACTGAGTGTGTTACTGACATGTGTCCTCGCTACTCTTATGTATGTGTTTGTTGAAGGATTTGAGAAATTAATTGTAGGGAAAAGAAAAAGAAGCTGACTCCAAACAATATGCCGGGGTCAGCTTCTTTTTCAAATTGTATTAATACGTATACAATAAAATTTATTTTGGATCACATACTTCTGTATCGTTAATTACAGTACTCCCTTGAATCGTGACCGTATGAAAACAATCTTTCACACGTACCTTTACAATATTATCTTGTCGATCTATAACATGATACTCACTAAATTGTTTATCTAGCGCTGTGCGAATTTGTTCTCCTTCGAAAATCGGAACCCCATGCGACATTACCCAAATAAGGCCAGCAATAGCAAGAATGGTTTTCATACGATCTCCCTCCTTGAGAATGAATTCATTGCATCTACAACATGTATATTGTGATTGTGTCAATTTTGTGACAACTTTCTTTTCATACCTATTCTATTTGAAAATTCTAGTTCCTTCTTCTATGTAAAAAAAGCAACCTCATTATATTTTGGTTGCTTTTACTACTGTTTATTCTTCTACTTTTTGCGAAATTTCATATAACCCAGATAACACTTCCGCTCTCATTTTTACGAGCTCAGGGAACTGATAGAAGAACGCGATTTTTTTATACTTTAACTCTGTTCCTTCCTTCACTTTCTTTGAATCTTGTAAAATGAATGCTGTAAATGTATCTGCAATATCTTCCGCTACATTCGTTGTCCCGTACTCGGAAACGAATTGATCATGCTTCTCTTCGAAAAATTGTATTTGTGCATCTTCATTTGTTTCAATTTGCTTTTCTTTCCATTCACTTTCAATTGGTTTCCAGAAAGAATCATAGAATTTGTTAATATACGAATCCGCTTTCGCACACCCTTCTTGTAGGAAAAGATTTTTACAATTATTTTGATAAGAAGAAACATCTTTCTCCTCTTCAAACGCCTTTACATACTTTTCATCTACTGGAATTTGTTTATCACTAAGCGTTAATACATGAGCCGTCTCATGAATTAACGTCTTCATCACTTCATCTATATTCACACCTGAATCAAGCGTATCTAAACCTAACACCCAATCTTTCGGATTCTCCATACTAGGAGTCACATGAGCAACAATCCCATCATATCCATCTGTCACAATATCAAACTCTTTTATATTCTCTCGATACTTAGGCGGAATTAACGTACGATAAATTTCCCATAGCGTTTCATGATAATCCTTATCCTCATGTTGCCCAATTATTTCTTCCTTCGCTTCTTTATCATCGACAAACACTTTATTTAAACGTTTTTTATCCAGTTTTTCAAAATAAGGATCTATGATGTCTTCCTCATCAATATAATAAGATGCTAAAAAGAAATAGTTTTCATCATCATCTTTCTTTTTTTCAGCTTCCTTAATACTTTCTATCTTTCCGGAATTCTCTTCCGTACTTTCTTCCAATTCCTCTATATTTCTTTCTGGTTCTTCCAGCTGAGATAGACTCTCCATTTTCTTATATACTTTCTGAACCATGTCATCTCCAAGTTTCGTACAATCATCTTCGGCTTTGCATATATCTTTCTTTTCGGCAACTTTTACCTCTTTACTGCATCCTGCCGCAAAACCAATTGCTAAAATTAAACATAATAACTTTCCACAAAATTTCCCCATATAAACCTCCAGCGTTCCATTCTACAAACATATCATAATCATTTTTTTAGAAATATGCGATAATTATTTTGATAGAGTTTACCATTTTCTTAGGAGGGACTATTATGATACGCGCAGTACTGTTCGATTTAGATGGAACACTATTAGATAGACGTCGTTCTTTGCAGCATTTCATTAAGGATCAATATGATCGTTATGCTCATCATTTTACCAAGATAAATAAAGCTGAATACTGTTCTCGTTTTATTGAGCTCGATAATAACGGCTACACATGGAAAGATAAAGTATATACTACCTTACTCAAAGAATATAACATTATAACTCTAACAGCCGAACAGCTCTTGCATGACTACGTAATAGGATTTGCAAACCACTGCATTCCTTTTCCTAATATGCATGAATTACTACAGCAATTACAAAACAAAAATATTAAAGTAGGAATTATCACAAATGGCATGACTGAATTTCAAATGAATAATATTCGCGCTTTACAACTACATACTTATACAAATACAATTCTCGTTTCGGAAGCAGAAGGTATTAAGAAACCACATCCAGCTATCTTTGAGCGTGCCCTTCAGCAATTAAACGTAACAGCGAAGGAATGTATCTACGTTGGAGATCATCCGGAAAATGATGTAATTGGAGCGGAGAATGCTGGTATAACTGCTGTTTGGAAGAAGAATTCATTTTGGGGGGATTTTGAACATTCTCATGTGGCTCGGGATTTGCTTGAGGTACTTTCATTTGTAAAACTTAAATAATCCATATTTCACCAATTTTTCATGCTAGTATAAAGTGAATATGTCTTATTCAAAAGAAAAATTCTTGGCTATTTCTAATAATAGTCACTGTGTTATTGAATTTTTTATATTCCCACGATCTTCTCACATTACTTCAAAGAATTTCACTATTTTCGTTTTCTTTGTCTTTTGTTTTGCGTAAAGAAAGAAAAATTTTGTTTGGGATCCTATCTTGTATCTTTGCCTTTTCTTTCATTCGTTTTATTCTCTAAACAAAAAAGAAACCGGCTCCTTTACTTCGTAAAACAGCCGGTTTCTTCTATATGTTTCATCGTACGTGCTAATACATCATCACGCATAATAAAGCTAAATTTCCTATCAGTTTTGATGTTATCAGGGATTTCTTTTAATAGAACAGACCCTTTTGTCTCTTCATAGTGCGTATGTTGTTCAACCGCACTAATTGTTGCAAAATAAATGTTTTTAATGATTATTTTGTCTTTTCCAGATACTTTGTATTGTCCTAAGTAAGTTAAATCAGAAACAATGCCGCCGGTTTCTTCATGAACCTCTCGAACTGCCGCTTCTTCCGGTGTTTCCCCAATTTCTACTTTGCCACCTGGAAATTCAAGACCGCGGCGTAAATGATGCGTTAATAACCATTGATCCCCGTACCGGCATACAACCCAAACATGCTTTGGCTCAGGAGAAAATGGGTAACGTTCAAACGATAATTGTACAGTGTTGTGGTAATAATCTTTAAATTTGTACATGCCATTACTCCCCTATTGATGGTTACAAGTTTTTCCTACCACAAATTGTAGCACAATTCTCATTCATATGCATAATGTTATCCAACTATAATCCATTGATTATTCCCATTTGCGCGACTAATTCTTTCGTTTCATGATTCCCTAGATCATAAATCATCTGATATGCTTTCTGTAGCTGTTCGTCATAACGATCATTATTCGAATCATGATGATACTCAACATATGGAACGTGAGAACGTACAAACGAACCAAGATCTTCACGATATGCTTGATCGAAATACTCCCGAAGCTGAATGATTTCCTCATCCGTTGCATAAATCTCAAAACTATATGTATCTGCCGTTTTCACTTGCGAAATTTGACCATTCCCTACTGATATATAGTAAGTTTTCTTATTATCCATATAACGCCCTTCTTTCACCCTTTTAATTTCTATTGTTTTCAACAATTACAAAATTATGTAAAACGAATTGGATTTGATGGTAAACTGAAGAAAAGGATAATTATGGATGATTAAAATCTTAATAATCGGGATCATTATTGTCGTTCTCGTATTAGTACTCTCTGTACTAACTATTATTGAACTACCCCCACCTACCTCTACATGAGCTTGAGGTGGGGGATTCTACTGTTTCTGCCGAAACAAAAACACTTCCTCTCGTTCAACAAAGAGGATACAACGATATAGAATTAGGCTATATCCCTACATACTGTAGAAATATAGCCTTTTTGACTTGAAGCAAACTGTTTACATATGTAACAACATCTTTTACTAACATAAAACACTTCTCGATAGTCAAAAGAAGAGAGACCGTACTTAAACTGTCTTTTTCATATAGATTACTAACCACGTCGTTTCATAATTTTTTTTACAATGAAATAGACAACAGCAATACCCACTGCAGCTATAGCAAAATATTTAACATAAGGTCCTGCTACTTCATTGATATTCTCCCATCTTTCCCCCAGTTTCCACCCTAAATATACAAATAAAGTTGACCATGGAATGATCGCAAGCGTAGTAAGGGTAATAAACCGTGCATGCGACATTTTAGTAATCCCTGCAGGTATTGAAATCGCATGGCGTACAAAAGGAATAAAGCGCGCTGTAAAAATAACACCAGTCCCATAGCGATTAAACCATGCTTCTGCATGATTAATATGCTTTTTCTGAATGAAAATGTACTTCCCATAACGTTCAAGTACTGGTCTGCCTCCATAACGACCTATCCAATAAATAAATAACTGCGCTATAACACCACCAATTGTACCGAATACAATAGCACCAAAAAATGATATACTTCCTGATGATACTAAATATCCTGCGTAAGCTAATACAATTTCACTTGGAATGATTTCAATCATGAGTCCAAGCATAACGCCCCAATAGCCCAGTCCTTCTAAAAAGACTAAAATTGAATGAATTAAATTACCCAACATCTTAACTACACCATCCATTTATAAAGTTTTAAACATACTAAAAAATAAAGAGACGCCTCATTTAAACCACTCCTTTATTTTACATAATATATAAATTTTTCATAGTAAAATAATGAGCATGTCCTTCCTATAATCCTAGTCTTTCTTAATATCCTTCTGTTGTTCGTAGTACAGACAACAAAATAATAGTATATTTATTTTGTTGTCTAAAACATGATTTAAGCGAAGCAACAAGAAATATTAAACATCAACTCAATAACCTGAGACTAGCGATTATTCCCATAATGCCGATGATACAAAATATTCGAAATGTATTTTTCGGTTCACGAAAGAATACAATACCGACAATCGCTGCTCCTAATGTCCCGATTCCAGTCCATACCGCATATGCTGTCGATAGTTGAATAGCTCGCAGAGACATTCCAGACTCTTTACAAAGTACAAGCAAAGATATTATCTCTCACCTAGCAAACTACATTCTTACTAAAAGTAAAAAAGCTGCCTTTTCACAGGCAGCTTTTTTATCTATTAACCAAATACTTTCTCAAGCTCATCTTTATCTTGGCTTAACCAGAAATTCATTAAGCGTTTTGCTCCTTCTAAATCATGAAGCTTCGCTTGACCACACTGCGTTTCGTTTGCAGCTGGAATTTCTGTAATTTGAACCGCATCTTTTAATGTCAGTTCTAATAAATCAATAACTTCACGAACAGTTGGTGTTCCGCTTACAACAAGATAATATCCTGTTTGGCAACCCATTGGTGAAATATCGATAATATCAAAATGCGGATAACGATCAATATATTTACGTAAATTAAATGCTAATAAATGTTCTAACGTATGAATGACATCTGGTTTCATCGCTTGTTTATTTGGTTGGCAAAAACGAATATCGAATTTATTAACAATACCGTCACTACCTACTTTATGAACACCACAATGTCTTACATAAGGTGCCTTTACAATCGTATGGTCTAATTCAAAGCTTTCTACTGATGGCATAAAACATCTCTCCCGCTTTAATTTTAATTCCGCTATATCCAATATGATATAACGGAAATTCGAATTAGTAAAGTATTATGTATAGCCCGTGCTATAATACTAGAAGAATATGCTGGAAAGGAGACCGTTATGAAACAGATTTTTATCGGAATCATACGCTTTTATCAAAAATTTATTTCCCCGATGACACCACCTACATGCCGTTTTTATCCATCATGCTCAAGTTATGGATTAGAAGCATTTCAGAAGCACGGTGCTTTCAAAGGATTCTGGCTCACACTAATACGTATATTAAAATGTCATCCTTTTCATCCAGGAGGATTTGATCCAGTCCCAGATAAAAAGGATGACAAAGTAAACTCTTAAGCTTCGTAGCCGTTCACAACTAAATCTAATTTTCCTGTATCAGGATGGATCACAAGACCATGAACAGGTACTTCTGTTGGAAGTAATGGATGGTTACGAAGTACTGACACGCTATGCTCTACACTTTCTTCCACACTTGAGAATCCTTGTAAGAATTTCTCTAAATCGATTCCAGAATAACGAAGTGTATCTAATTTTTCTTCTGTTACGCCACGCTCTTTCATCTTTTCAATTGTACTGCTTGCCTGTATTTTTGCCATACCACAATCATGGTGACCAACAACACATACTTCATCTGCACCAAGGTCATATACAGCAACTAAAATACTACGCATAATACTTCCAAACGGATGTGAAATAACAGCGCCCGCTACTTTAATAATTTTCACATCGCCATTACGCATATTCATTGCTTTTGGTAATAGTTCAACAAGACGTGTATCCATACAAGAGATAATTACCATCTTTTTATTTGGAAATTTTCCTGTCTCATACTCTTCGTATTTTTTCTCTTCAACGAATTTTTCATTATACTGCAAAATTTCTTCTAATGACTTCATAGTAAAAAACCCTCTTTTCTCTCATTTAAACTACGTACTAATTGTACCAAAATCTAAAAAATCCCAAAAGGATATTACTTTATTGCAAATATATAATTTTTCAGATAATCGACATAATTCTTTCAAAATATACACACAGCTCTGTAACAACTCCCCCATGCTCCTTCTATATTTTCACTATAAACTGGATGTAGATAATGTTAAAAAGGAGTGAAACTTTATTATGTCCGACGTTCTGTTACTGAGTCGTTTTCAATTTGCAATTACTATCTTTTATCACTTTTTGTTTGTACCTTTGACAATCGGACTTGTTATTTTAGTAGCATGTATGGAAACACAATATGCACGCACATTAAATCCAACATATCGAAAAATGGCGAATTTCTGGGGTAAGCTATTTACGATCAACTTCGTAATGGGTATCATAACCGGTATTACAATGGAGTTCCAATTCGGGACAAACTGGTCAGAGTACTCGAAATATATGGGGGATATTTTCGGATCACCACTCGCAATCGAAGCACTTGTTGCTTTCTTCTTAGAATCTACCTTCATGGGAATTTGGTTGTTCGGTAAAGATAAAATCTCACCAAAGTTCCGTGCTTTTTGTATGTGGATGGTTGCGCTTGGAACAAATATTTCCGCACTTTGGATCATTACGGCAAACGGCTTTATGCAAAATCCTGTTGGCTACGTAGTACGTAACGGCCGTGCTGAATTAAATGATTTCTGGGCACTTGTTACCAACCCATATGCATGGCACATCTTCTTCCATACAGTTGTTGGCTGTTATATCGTTGGTTCTTTCTTCGTTATGGCAATTAGTGCGTATCATTTATTACGTAAAAACGATGTGGAGTTCTTTAAAAAATCATTTAAATTTGGTTTAGTTTTAGGATTATTAGCGGCAACTGCAACACCTTTCATCGGTCACCAATCCGGTGCATTCGCTGCAAAAATGCAACCTGCAAAAGGTGCTGCGATGGAAGCAGTTTGGGAAACTGGTAAAGGTCAAGGCTTCTCAATCATCCAAATTCCCGATGTGAAGAATGAGGAGAACTTTGAATTATTAACAATCCCAAAACTCGGCAGCTTCTTCTATACAAACTCATTTGATGGAGAGATTGTCGGTTTGAAAGATATTCCGAAAGAAGATCGTCCGAACGTAAACCTTGTTTACTATAGCTTCCGCTTAATGGTTGCACTTGGCGTATTCTTCATGGCATTAACTTGGTTTGGTTTCTATTTAAACCGAAAAGGAAAACTAGAAAACTCAAAACGTTTCTTAAAAATTACAATGTGGTCTGTCTTACTTCCATATGTTGCGATTAACGCTGGATGGATCGTTGCTGAAGCAGGGCGCCAGCCATGGACAGTATACAAATTGATGCGTACAGCTGAAGCTGTCTCACCAATTTCCGTTCCACAAATTTGGTTCTCATTAATTAGTTTAGTATTGTTCTACACATTGCTCTTAATCGCAGATGTATATTTAATGCTGAAGTTCGCGAAAAAAGGACCTGCAGCATTAGAAGAACCTACTAAGGGAGGTGCCGCTCATGTCTCATGATATGCTTGCAGTCATTTGGTTTGGTTTATGGGGCGTGATTTGGACAGTTTACTTTATTCTCGATGGTTATGCACTCGGCAACGGAATGATTTTCCCGTTCGTTACGAAAGATCGGAAAGAACGAAATCAAATGCAAGAGGCAATTGGTCCTTTCTGGGGCGGTAACGAAGTATGGTTAATTACAGCGGGCGGTGCAACATTCGCTGCCTTCCCAATCACATATGCAAATATGTTTAGCTACTTATATACACCATTATTTTTAGTATTACTTGCTCTTTTTGCTCGTGCAGCAGGGCTTGAATTTATGCACAAAGATGATTCACCAATTTGGCAAAGCACTTGTAAATGGGCATTTGCAATTGGTAGCTTCTTAATCGCCTTCTTATTCGGTGTTACATTTGCAAACCTATACTACGGTCTGCAAATCGGAAAAGACGGCTATGAAGGAACATTATTCAGCTTATTAAATCATTACGGTATTTTAGGTGGTCTCTTCTTCACTGCAATCTTTATCGTATCCGGCTCACTTTGGGTCATGATTAAAACATCTGGCGAAGTATCAGACCGTGCTTATAAAATTGCAAAACCATTTTCAATGGCAGCTGCGATCATTTTAGCCATCTTCTATGTGGCAACTGCAAACCGTACAAACTTATTCCAAAACTTTACGGAATATCCTGTACTGTTCATTCTTCCGGCGCTTGCGATGCTAATGAGCGTGCTAGCAATTATTATGGTTTACAAACATAAAATTGGTCTTGCATTCACATTTATCTGCCTAACAATCGCTATGTTTATGACAACTGGTTTTGCGGGTATGTTTCCAAGAATGTTGCCATCACGTATTAACGATGCATACAGTACAACGTTATACCAAGCAGCAGGCAGTGAATTAAACTTAAAAATTATGTTCTTCGTTGCAATGGTAATGGTACCAATCGTTATCGGATATCAATTATGGAGCTATACAATCTTTAAAGAGAAAATTCATAAAGACTCTGCTAAAGGGTATCACTAAAATGAAAAAGGCACTCAAAGCGAGTGTCTTTTTTTCATTTCAAGCTTATAGTGTAAATTGTATCCCTTGATCATTCACATCTTTATCACACACATCTGTCGCACTAATTCCATTCAAGGCTCTCACAGCAAACCCTGTATTAGATGATCCAGAGCCGCTATATGATTTTTCTTCCACTATCGGACGTACATTGTATTTATCTCCTAGATTAAGTGATCCATTACAGTTTTCAATTATTACACCTTCAATAACAGCAGGCATCATATCACTCACTTTCATTATGTTATTTTCAGTTTATGAAAAGAGCCTAAAAAAATAGCATGTTTACCGCAAAAAAGAAAAAGACATTATTTTTATCATGAATTATTTTTCAATTACGTTATTTACGAAATGTAATATATAATAAACGAGGCAGTCATTCATATAAAAAATTGAGGTGTATACAGAAGTTATGTTTTTTGGAATCGTTACTCTTATTTTATTCGTTATTTTTCTATTCTTTTATTTAAGAGATCCTCGAAGCTTATTAATCGGATTTCTATTTAATTTGTTCTTTTGTTCATCCCTTATCCTTTTCCTTTATTTAGGTTTCAGCTCAAATTATGCGATATTGAGAATCATTGCAGTTATACCGTTTATTATCATTTTCTTAATACTGACCTTTGGGGTATTTACTTTAATGATTGGACTATTTCTTAATGCAAGAATTTTAATGAGAAAAGAAGGACGTCGTTTATCTAACTGCTTAACTTTAATTGCTGGAATGGGCATGTTACTTATTATGCTGTCCTTAATAGTTGAACCAACTCGATTCTTCTCTCCGCATTTTCAGCCGATTTTTTCAGGAATATTTTTGATTATGGTATATTTCTTTTTCCATATATCAACTTTCTTAACAGCTTATTTTCTGTATCAATTTAACAGACCAAGACGCAATCAAGATTTCATTATCGTTCTTGGCAGTGGATTAATTAACGATAAAGTACCACCACTTTTAGCAAGCAGAATTAATAAGGCGATCGATTTTTACTGGAAACAGGCAGCTGTCGCTTCTCCGCCCACAATTATTTTTTCAGGTGGACAAGGTCCAGATGAAAACCTTCCTGAGGCTGAGGCTATGCAAAAATACGCTGTTGAAAAGGGCATTCCTATCGAGCATACAATACAAGAAAATCGTTCCGTAAATACGTATCAAAACATGCTCTTCTCAAAACAAATTATGGATTCATTAAAACCAGATAAACACAAAAGTATCTTTACAACGAACAATTTCCACCTGTTCCGTGCTGGCTTATATGCAAGACAAGCAGGACTCAATAGCCAAGGAATCGGTTCAAAAACAGCTTTCTATTACTGGCCAAATGCGATGATTCGAGAATATATTGCAATTGTCGTAATGAGTCGTAAGCGTCATATGAAGGTAGTAGGCGTTATTTTAGGATTCTGCGCCTTCTTATCAGCGATTAGCTTTTTATTTAATTAATTTATGCAGGAAAAGCCCTCCTTGCGAAAGGAGGGCTTTTTTAGTTTTCATACAGTCCTAGGAACTGGTCGATAATTGATTACATGCAAAAAAAGCATCAATTATCGGTGATTTTTCTTTAAAAGCTAAATGAATATGGCGATATTGTTTCTGCTTTAATTTTTTAATTTCAATGTTTTTATGTGATTTAAAAAACAGCTCAGGTCCCATTGTAATCCCAATCTTTTGCGAGACCATGTTCACAATCGTTTCGCAATTAAGTACCTCTAATATAATATTTGGACGTACTTGATAATCAGCTAAATTTTTTATTACTAATGGCTGGTACGGACCTTTCGGCATAATAAAGTCCATTCCATCAATTTGTTGAATATCCACTACTTTTTGATTCATCAACGAATGATTTTTCGGTAACCCTAATACGATCTCATCTTTGCTTACTGGGATTGATTTTATTTGTTTATTTACATTTGACCCTAAAACAAATCCTATATCCACTGTACCATTATCAATCCATTCGATAACTTCTCCATATGTCCCTTCAAATAATAAAACTTTAACACCTGAGTAACTCTGTCTAAGATGTAATAACATGGCCGGTAATATTTGGGCTGCCGCACTCGTAAATGCTCCGATTTTCAATGTACCTTCCAATCGATTATTCTGCATTGATACTTCTTGTTTAATAGCAGCTTCACTCTTCAATACATTTTGAATATGAGGAAAAATACGATCTGCAAACTCGGTTCTTCTAATTTCAGCCTGCTTATTTCTGTGTAACAAAGGATGACCAAATTCTTTTTCTAAACTAGCAATCGCATGACTAACAGCTGATTGTGTCATATTTAATTGTTCTGCCGCCCTAGTAAAATTACCTAACTCTACCACCTTTTGAAAAACTTCATATCTAGCTATCGTCATGAATTTTACTCATACCTTTCATGTAAAATATGAATTTCACTAATTTCATTATACTCGTTACGATGAAATTAGAACAAATCATCAAAAGGAGGAATCACATTGAATAAAATTTTTTTATTAACATTTGGGATGTTCGCACTAGGAGTAGATGCTTATATAATGGCAGGAATCTTACCTCAAATCGCCGATGATTTTCATGTTTCAATTGGGACTGCTGGACAAACCGTGAGCATTTTCACAATCTGTTATGCGATTGCGGCGCCTTTGTTTGCTACGTTTATGAGAAAGACAAATACGAAACATACATTATTAGCAGCATTATTCCTTTTCACAATCTCTAACTTCCTGACTGCTGTGACTCATCAGTTTGTTATTCTATTAATTTCTAGAGGAATAGCGGGCATAGGTGCTGGTCTATATTCGCCATTAGCATCAGCTGCTGCTGTTAAATTAGTTTCTGAAAAACAAAAAGGAAGAGCTTTAAGTACCGTTTTACTCGGAATGAGCGCTGGAACCGTAATTGGCGTTCCATTCGGTATATATATCGCTTCCATTTACGAATGGCGCATAGCGATGTGGTTTATCGTGGCAATTGGGATCATCGGGATATTTGCTCTCTTCACTAAGTTCCCTATGATACAATCAACTCCTTTGCCAACATTAAAGGAGCGACTAAGTATGTTCAAAAACAAGGATATTTCACTCGTTATGCTTATCACAATGATATTAAGTTTTTGCAGTCTAGGTTTGTATACATACTTAGATACCATCATTACTGCATATGGATTTCAAAAATCTATCCTGTTTATTTGGATGTGGGGAATCGGCGGAATTGCGGGAAGTTTTATAATCGGATTTATAATGGATTTCTATAAGAAACCAAAGATCATATTACTGTACTTAATGGGGATCATGTTTTTCTCATTTATATTTATAGGAGTTTTCCATGAAACTGCATTATTGCTAGCCATCTGCTTAATTCTCTGGGGAAGTACAGGATGGGCGGCACTAGCTACCCAGCAAAAAACACTCTTAGAAATTAGTCCAGATCATGCTACCATTTCAATTGCTTTACTTAGCTCTATTAATTATTTTTCCGGTTCCATTGGGACAATGACAAACGGAATATTTTTAGAGAAAGGAGTAGATCCAATCAATTTGCCTTATATAATAGGCGGTATATTACTTTTGGCTATAGGAGGACAAATTCTTTTTGTAGGTAAGAAAATTGTAACAGTACGTGAGTCTCACTAAATTATGATTCAAAAACAAAAAGCCCCTATCTCCTTCTTGAAGTGAACCCTGAAAATGGGAAACACATCAAAACACCTAAACTACCTGTTCCTTATATTCTTTAGGGGATAGGTAGTTTAATTTTTCCTGAATTCGCACACAATTGTAGTAATGAATGTATTCTAACACAGTCTTTCGCACAGTTGTGTTGGATACTTTTGTTAGAT
>NZ_JAGDQK010000028.1:0-127473 GCF_017498755.1 Bacillus sp. XF8
CAAGCAAAATGATCTAGATTACAATCTACCCCAATTACACCATCCGCTTTACTATAATTTGTGTGAAGGTTTTCCGGTACATCGACTAAACATTTCACAATGTAATACTCCCCATAGTCTTCAACAGACCACGCAATCGGTTTGCCATGTTTTTTCTTATTCTTACACTCTTTCCATTGTTTCTTTTTATGATTGTTAACGATTGTAAGCTTCTATACACTGTCATCAATAATTTTGAACCCACTATACTCAATTAAAGCTCTAAACACATCGCTCCCGCCATACGGCCATCCATAAGGATAAAATTCAATTCTCCCAATATTGTTTGTTGCCTTTTCACAAGAGACTAGTTCATATTCCCCAGAAGCAAATGCATCAATCATAGATTCAAAGTCCCATGGGGTTCTCAGTTTAGGGTCTGTTAAACGTTTTTCTACAGGGATTTGTTTCCATAAAATCTGGTAATGATGTAATTCTTCTTCCGTCGGCCACCAAAACTGTTTTAATACCTCTTCCTCAAAATACGCTAACCACATAGAATCACTACAATCTATCATCTCTTTTTCTTTCTCTTCCTTAAGCTTGTAAAAAAATTCTCTTAGTCTATGAAAACGAGACTCATTATGTATTACAAACTCAAAATAACAATTCGTCACGTACTCACCCCTATATTTGTATGACCATAAAACTATATTTCCCTAAATTATAACATTCCATAATTTGATTATGGTATACTATCGCTTTATAAGGAAGTTATTTCTACTTGAAAATTTTTATTAAGTAATAATAAAAAGACTCCTACAAGAGTAAGAGTCTTATACACATTATTTAGGTGTTAAAGTTAACCTTTTTCCATCTATTCCTTCTGTACTAAGCCTAGTAACATGATAACTTCCATGTACCCAGTCTTCTACTTGATCATGGTACCAATCACTTTTAAAATGTCCTGATTGCCCCGGTCCTACGATATGATAGCCATTAGACATGTCCTTTGTATCTATCACAAATCGCCAAGATGCTCCATGATTCACAATGCCATCATCTCCATAACTTGCTGCTTGAACCGTAATATTACTCCCCCCAATCGGGACAGGTTTTTCACGATTGAAAAAGAACGCGAGCACATCAGATGATTTGGACATAGGATGCGTAAAAGAAAGTTGATGATATTCTCCCCACTTCCATTTCGTTACGTCTGATCCATATTGTTTTTCAAGCTTTTTCATTACCTTTGAATACGATGTATGTAAAACTTCTGTGAAGCCTCCATATTTAGAGAACCATACACTGTTTTCTCCGTTCATTTGTTTCCGTATCAATTCATCAATAACTTGTTGTTTACCTTCAAATAATTCCATTACATCCTTTGGTATTTCCTTTGAAAATAAAGTATTGGATATTTCTTTCATCCATAAATGAAAAATTAACGGGGCCGCTTTTTCTTTATTATCGTAAAAATCCCAATTTGTAAGCTCTTTTATTCCCTGCTTCTCCACGTCCGATACGTTTACTTTATTCAGTTCTTTTAAAAACACTGGAGCAAACTCTCTTGCGTGAAGATTTTTTTGATCCATTTGCAGCTCTTGTAAATCCTTCGCAGTCAATTGATCCTTTTCCTGCAAAAACTCTTGAATACGCATTTGACGATACGGCTGCGCCCAAATGTGACTAATATGATACGGATAATCATCATTTATAATTTTATTATTGGCTGTCGAAATAAATCCCTGCTTTGGATTTATAACTTTTGGAAGTTTATCAAATGGAATATAGCCTTCCCATTCATATTCATCTGTCCATCCAGGAACGGGTAAAATCCCATCCCCTTTTTTCCGTATCGGTATGTTTCCGTTTGCTTTATAAGCAATTGTGCCATCTGTTGATGCAAATAAAAAGTTTTGGGTAGGAGTATGAAAATCTTCTAGCGCTGATTCAAATTCAGTCCAATTTGTTGCTTTGTTCATATTTAATACAGCCTTTAATTCAGCTGAAGGTTCCAATGCCGTCCATTTTAGAGCAAAAACAGCCTCATCTTTATTTTTATAAGCAAATTCTGAAATGACCGGACCATGTCTCGTAATCGTTACTTCATAAGGAATTATTTTTCCATCTTTCACTTTTATAGGTTCCTTCACAATCGTAGCTTTTTCCCATTTTTCGTTATACAAAAATTCATTTGGATTGTCAGGATTTCTTTTTTCAATATATAAATCTTGTACATCCGGACCTGTATTCGTAACACCCCAAGCAATTTGTTTGTTATGCCCTAACATAACACCAGGAACACCCGCGAAAATAACGCCGCTTACATTTATATCTTTCATTTCTAAATGTGTTTGATACCATATAGATGGTGTCGCTAAAGAAAGATGAGGGTCATCTGCTAATATAGGCATTCCAGATGCACTTTTTTCTCCACTTACTACCCAATTATTACTCCCATTAGATTCTGGAGGAATAATTGCTTTTGCAAAGCTTTTTTCCACATTCACATTCAGATCATTCAACTGTGCTAATAGTCTAGGGGCATCCTTTGGATAAGTCGGAAATAGCTCATAGGCCTGGTCTTTTGAAAGATGTTGAAGTGCCCAAAAACGAAATGCTTGCCCATGCCAATGACCACCTAAGTCAAAAGCCATATACTTTCCAATCGTTAAAGAATCAACCGTAGTCCATTCAGCAGGCTCGTATCCTAGTAAATGAAACTCTACTGGTAGTTTCCCGTCCTTTTTCGCTTCCTTTATAAATGCATTTACTCCATCGGCAAACGACTCTAATGCATCTTTTGCTTCACCAGTATATTGATTCACCGATGCTTCTGCTGCCCGTCTAAGCCCAAGGGTTCGGAACAATTTATCTTTATCTAGCGCTGTCTTTCCAACCACTTCGCTTAATGCTCCAGATGCTTGTCTTCTACTTAAGTCCATTTGAAACAACCGATCTTGCGCCTGAACATATCCTTGTGAAAAATATAAATCATGCGCATTCTCAGCTTTAATATGAGGCACACCTTTTTCATCTCGTGTTACTTGAACCGATTTTTGCAATCCACTGACATGAACCGTCCCTTCTACCTTTGGCATTGACTTCATTGCGAATGCATTTGCAAAAATTGCCGCGGCAACAAGTAAAACAAGAATAATACTACCAGACCAAATGACAATTCTTTTTCCCTTACCTCTTTTCTTCTTCTGCTTCACAACAACTTCCATACAGGCTCCCTCCTTTTTCAATGTATTCGCTCATATTAAGAGAGAACCCTTTCAGATTGTAGAGAACCATTAATCTTTGATATGTAGAGCACTATTTACTTTTTAACATTCTTATCGTGAGCTGTCATACTCAAAAGATAACGATAAAATGCCCCAGTAAATTTTGATTTACTGAGGCTCTCTTTTTTATTAAATACTCAATAGCAAACTCTTTATCTTAAAAGCATTTCTAGCAAAGGAATTTTAAACGCACCTAAAAATTTCGGAATGACAAATGCGATAATAAGAAAAAGCGCTTCCACAGCTATCTTTTTCCATTTAGAATTCGATAAGTACTTCTGATAAAAATAACAGCTGACAAAAGCCATAAATATAAATAAACACCAATGAGAACTGGATATAAATGCGGCATAACCATTGGAAAATATTCAGTACTCATATCAGCAGTCGGATCGTCCTGAAACAAGGCTATCGTAACTGTAAAAAAAAGCATGCAAAATTCACCATATGGAAAGCAGAAATTAAAAGAAGTATCATTAATATAACTTTATCTTTAAATAGATTGATTAAATTATTTTTATAAGCCATAAAATCCACCTGTATATGTTACTCGATTATGTAATTAGACTTTTTCTACCTCAATTCGATTCTACAATTTTATTGAGGTACTAACATTAACAAGTTGCTACCTCTTTTTTCTATACTAGATCATATATCGTCGATCCTATCCAAAATGTTAACATTATTTTCATCTACAACTGCTTTCATTTCATCTTTTTCAAAGATTACAAGATATTCAGAAGGCAATGTTAAAACTTGAATAAGAGAAGGCCTCAATTTTAGTAATTCATATGCATAAAACGCTTCGTACTCTTCTGTGTCATCCTCATCATTAACAGGACCTATATACCAACCGGAATCACCTTTTTCACACCCCTTTGTTCTTTCCAAGTAAATATTATCTAACTCTAGTACATTTTTAGCAGCAACAACTTTATCACAAAAACGCAGTAACTCCCCTTCAATTGCTAATGACTTTACAAAACTCACTTGGTTTAATAATATCCATAAAGAAATCGTTAAATCCTCTGTCATATCTTGAAATGGATTCTTCGTATAATCATGTACAGTAATATGAAATCCATCTTCCCTTTTATCAAGAAAGTAAATCGACCAACCAACCTGTATAGAAAAACCATCTATTAATCGATCATTTTCTACTTCAGTTAAAAAATGAAATAAACCTTCTACCTGCATCGCAAAGCACTCATCCGCCTGAGCAATGAAAGTTTTATCTCCGATATTCCTAATAAACTTTTCCACTTATTTTCTCCCTCTTTTCACAAGCACTTCATTTTCATTCTAAATACTTACTCTATTATAATAAGTACAATTTTATTTTTGACTATTTTAGATGATTATAAATACCCCCATTTCCCCTCACTTCTCACTAAAATTTTATCAATCAATAAATGATCTCCGTCTTCCCAAACCTTTTCTATTATACTTTTCATTTTTTCAATTCCATTACTAGCATTACAATCACAAAAAACAAGAATATCTCTCGCTGGTATCGCAACCGCATATCCATTTGATACGAATTCTTTTAGTGAGTAATCCCATAAGTCGTCTAAAACAATTAAACTAGCTTCGAAACTCCCGTCAAGAATTAAAGCAAAACACCCTTCCGATAGCGTGTGAACCCGTAGTTCTTTTTCATCTGCTAATTTATAAAGATTATCTATCCCGATTTCTAATAACTGCTCCTCATCTAAGCCTTCTTCTGATATATGCCTATTTTGAACATATTGAAAATAATCGTTTTGATCATTCTCAACTAAAAAAGTAATAATTAGGTCTTCATTAAAACATGTATGAACAAAACTATTTTCTTCAGATAAAGTAAAACACTCTTCATCAAGATCCTCTTTTACTATTGGTTTTAAGTATGCAACTGCTTCCTTACAAAATTGGATTGTCATATAACTACACCCCTATAATTTCTATAACAATACACACCAATTAACAGATATAAAGCCAACAAAACACTACCAAATTGATCGGAAACTTAATCGAGAAATGAGTACCTTTAAACTTGCACTAAGATGCCGATACTCTTCCGTTTCAAAATCTTCTATAACAATTTCTCCAGTACGATTGTTCATAAGAATTAACATCCCACTACTTTCAAATCCTATAGGAATATATATTTCATCCCCTTGTCTAAGAAATAAATAATCTTGAACACGCTCTATAAATAAAAATGGTTCAACACCTGGTGTTACAGGGAATAAACTAATATTGTAATTATCAATCCAACCAATCATCTCGAGAAACCAATAGGAATTATAATATTCTTTTATATCAGAATGAAGATTAGCATTTAGTTCTTTTTCAAATTCTTGAAAATTATCATATTCATCCTTCTCCTTTGGCTTCCAAAATATATAGTCATCCTCATCCTTTTCACCAATATATAAGCGCTTGTCAATCTCTACATTAAATGGAACCTGCGGGTGTGTTCCGTTCCAATCGCTCCATTTCAATAAGTAACTTTCAAAGTAACGTTGCATGATCGCTTTCAACGCTGATCACCTCTTCAAACATAAATTCGAAATCAACCCTTGTATACTTTCTGAAATCGTTTCAAATGAACCTCTCTCAAAATCTTCTAATCTAACTTTCCCATCTTCATTGTCAATCACAACTAACATTCCGTTACCTTCAATACCTATTGGAATATGTTTTAATCTATCTTGGTGGTTCCCCTTATAGCCCTTTAACCGTTCTTTAAATGAATTCAATTCAATACTCGGCAATACCGCTTCTAATTCAATATAATAATTTTTATAAAAACCATTTAATTCAGCAAACCAATAGGAATTAAAATACGTAGTAACTGTTTGATGAAACTGAACTCCTATTTCTTGTTCTAAATGGATAAAGTCGTGTACGATATTTTTTTCTACTGGTTTCCATAGAATATAACCCTCCTCATCTATTTCCCCATCATAAAGAATAGGATTCACTTCTTCAAGAACTGGTGTTTTTAATAGAAAATCTAAACCTTCGTGCGCTAATTTTATTCTTAACCTAAAGTATTGTTGCATTGCATTCTGAATAGACACACATATTCCCCTTTACTTCACTTAATTTTCCCCCTACAAATCTATCATCAAAAATGGATTTGTATCTCTTCAGTCAATACCTATGTAAATATACCTCTAAATTAGAAGCACTCCATTCTTATTCACCTGTATCCATATCAACTCTCATCATTTCTACAGTTAGTTATTTACAACAAATCGGATTTCCTGCCCCCTCTATTCCTATCACAACAAATTTTATACTACTCTTTTTTTACTAACGCCCAAATTCCATACTGATTATAAAACAATTCATCTTCTGAAAAATGTCTACACTCCGTATGTTGTAATATGAAATGAGGATTATTTTCATCTAGACTAAATGTAGAATAGTCCGTTAAGCTAGGCTTTTCAATGAGATTATACAGACAAAAAACGTTCATTAATTCTTGAGCATATTGCGGAGTTACTTGATCTTTAAAAGTAATTACATCCGGTAGTCCAAAGCAATGCATACCACATGTATAGTAAAAATCCTCTTCTTCGATCACTGTTACAAAAGCTTGAAATAATTCTACTGCATCATCTGTATGATACATATGATTCCAGTTTTCAATTGTATTTGCAGTACCTGAAGATTCAACTTTCACCCCCAGTCCTCCAGCTTTTACAAGTGCATTTGCAGTATCAACTAACTTCCTTACCTTTTCAATAGAACCTCCGTCTCCAATTAAATACAAAGTTAAAGAATGTTTTCTAATAAGATCCAGGTCTTCCTCAGTAAGTGTATTATATCCAGCAATTTCAAAAGCTTCTGCTACTCTCTCGTCATGTTCATATATATCAACTTCAAAAAAAATACTCGGATCCCCTAGTTTACTAATATAATTCCCAGCGAACATATATCCCTCACTTTTTCTTACAATCGCTTCAATAAGTTCACTTCTATTCTTCCATAAACCAGGTATACATAATACAACTTTTGAACTTTCCATCTAATCCTCTCCTTATCTACAACATTTCTATATATATATACAAATACAATCTCCTTCTAGACTCTCTAATCTACCTATTTAAGTTATTCCTTCTCTTCCTTATAGCTTAATGCAATTTCTACTACTTCTTCAGGAGTTAGTTCTATATCATTCCAAAATATTAGATTACTAGGTGCCGGATGAGGAACATTTTCTTCTAAAATTTACTTCCTAACTCATCCGGCAATTTAGGGTCACATAACATTTCCACAAGTTCAATAAGTTCTTCTCTGCTCATTTGCTTTTTCACATCATTCAACCCCTTAAAGCTATTCATAATAAGGTGCAGCACCAATAAATATAAATTCTAGATCCTCATATGTATCTTTTACTTTCTCTGCATCATATTGAAAATCATAAAGCAATATAACGGAATTAATACTCTCCTCTACATTTTCTTTTTCTATCAAATCTTTAAAATTAGGAATAATAATCTCACTATATGAAAAGTTCCTTAGAATATCCTCTATGTTTGTTTTAGGTTTCTCATAGAAATTAACTTCCATGTTATCTTCATCGTAGTAACCAAAATCAAAGTTAACTCCAAATTTTGAATGTATTATATCTCCATCTTCCGTATATTCCATATCAACATATTCTTGAAGATGATTAAATGATTGAGTAGTACCAAGCCACAACGAAACCATTCCACAATGCTCCATTTTGTCTCTCCTTATCATACTCTCCATCGTATAGAAACCTATTTCTTCGCTGTGAACGCTCTGTTCTTGCAAAACTTTATTAATATGTAAGTTTTCTCGTTCTTTACTTTAGACTCCGTAAATATTATTTCCTAAAAAATAGGTAGATTGTTATTTTCTACTCATACGCATTATTGGGTCTTGGTCGTGAAATCCAATACAAATGTATACACATAACTGACGAAGCCTTACACTTAACCGCACAATTAGCAGAAGATGGATTAAGGAATGCACTAAGCATTACAGATCAAGTAATTGCCTATGCAACCAATGACATTACTATTGAACATGTAACTAAGGTAGTCGGTAAAATAGCGGTTCAGGATATTGAAAGAATGTTTTAGACTCGTTCTCTTGCTACATCAACTTTTCGTTGCTTAAGAATCGCAAGTTTCCCTAAAAATAATTGTAGACTGAGCATGATAATACTCATTATTACCCACTATAAAAATAGAAAATAGTATTAGACTCAAAATAATTGAATCTCTATTATAAATTGTTCAGTTTAAAAAATGTTTTAGACTGAACATCATTGATCTAATTAGATCTCTCAATTCTTATATCTTTAATTTAATAAAATAAAGATTTAGACTGGTGAATAAATTTCATTTCAGGAAAATAGTTTTTATTAAAATATAGTATTAGACTAGATAGTGAATATACAATTTAATTTTAGAGAATTAATCCGATTTGACACTTACGTAACCAGCTATATTTCAGACTTATACCTCCTACTTAATAAAGGGCTAGGCTGTTTAAACCTAACCCTTTCCCTTTTACTTTTGTTTCACATACCTAATTGTGTTAAACGTTTTTGGACTAAAGAATTGGACGTTCTTACCATCAAAGTTTTGAACTTTATAAGGTATGTCTACATTCCTAGCTTCCTCTTCTTCTACACCGTCTCTAAAACTTTTCTCAATATGAATCGTGAATGCATAACCATTCGGGTTATATTTCCATGTACCAGTTAAGTAGTTCTTTTTATCAGGATACTCACCTTTACCATATGTTTCAAATGTACCATTCTCGTGTATTACCATTGAAACAATGTAACCGTTAGGGTCATCAAATCCCCATGTACCCACTAGTTCTTTACCGTCTTTAGATAAGTTTTCTTTTACTTTATCGTATTCAATGCCAGCTTTCTTATCTAAACCTTTTAAATCCTTAGCTGTTATCGTACCATCACCTAGTTTAATATTGTCTTCTATTGACTTATAGAATTTAGCCCAATACTTGTCTGCGTCTACTAGTTTTGCACTTGCTTCGTCCATTAACTCTTTATCCGTTGTTGAACCTCTAGTTGTTCTAGTAAATACTTCATTCACAAGTTTAAAGGACTCTCTAAAATACCCCATTGATTTCTCTACGTCTTTTTGTGTTTCTTTATATTCACTAGGTGGGTCTATCTCTACAAATTTATCAACTACCCCATTTAACTCTTTCAGTTTCTTTGGTATTTCTTCTTTCTTTTTCTTACCACTCATGACTTCATCAGTTGTTTGCTTATACTCTGCAAATAACTTATCAAATTCTACACATAAGTCATTAATCTTGTTTGGATAGTCTTCTTTTGAAACCTTAACTTTCTTAGCTACAGTTTGAGATTCAGATGCTTTATCCTTCTTAGGTGCGTCTGTCTTCTCTCCCCCACAACCGAATAATAACATGACTGGTACTGCTACACTTGCGATTTTCTTTGCCTTCATGACTTAATTGATACCCCTTCATTGACTGTTTTAATCATTAAGATTATTCTCATTATTTAGGTTATCTAGAAGTTCTTTCTCCATTTGACCGATGTTCTCTGTAGACGCTCTCCACTTTTTACCGTCTTCTGTTATCTTTTCTAAATCCTGTTTTACTTTATCTTCGTTTAACTCATTTAACGCTTCTTGTTGAAGTGTAAATCCTTCATCGAATAAGTCCATTGCTTCAATGATACCTTGATGGTTATTTTTAAACTCTGTTGGCGGTTCAATTTCTTTAATCCGTTTTGTTGTTGTTTTTAACTCTTTTCCCCTTACATCAAACTCTTCTTTTTTTTGTTCAAATTCATTCAATAATTGTTCTATAATATATTCCTTCGGTGTCAATCCATTCAAATCATATCTGTGCGGTATTGTTTCAAACCAACAATTGAAAAAAGATTTATCACAACTATAAGGATTACACTTAACTAATATACGTTTTATGTACATTTCAATAGCTACTGTAAACTAGGAAATTATTCAGTTATTTACAAGAAGTTGTTTTAATTAGATTTCTGATTTAAAGGTCGAAATGCAAATCCACCAGAAATAATTTGTAGAATTACTGGAATAAATAAAAGGAATATTGACATAACCAATGTTACTAATGGGAGTAATATCATACAAAGTCCATATGCTATATTGTTAACCTTATTTACTGAACACGCTAAAACTAACAACCCTATTTGAATAATTAATACAATAGAATAATAAGTTAAAAGTTTATAATCAATACCTTCCATAGCAGTAATAGCTACCAACAATATAATAATAGAAATTATAATCCCCAAAATACCACCGATTAAACCTAGTACAAATTCAGGTGTTCTTTTCAATTCTAATATCCCCCTAACTATTAACATATTATGTATTTCATGCCTATTTATCTATATTATCAAATATAAATTGGAAAAACTATGCATAAATGTATTTAATTCAATAAACAATTGTGTATGTTAATAGTATTGCTTTGAAATAAAGATTATCCAAAATACTTTGCAAACCTATATGCTTGTTTCTCAAGCTTTCGCAACGGTGAAAACAAATTTGAATCGGATTACCTTATTTTATACAGACCGAGGGAATGAGTTCAAAAACAAGCTGATTCATGACACGTTAGAGACCTTCCAAATCAAGCGCTCATTAAGTGCAAAAGGCTGTCCATACGATAATGCAGTAGCGGAAGCAACCTACAAAATTTTTAAAACAGGGTTCGTTCGCGATCGTCATTTCGCAAGTTTAGAAGAATTGACCTTAGAATTGAACGACTACGTAAACTGGTTTAACAATATTAGAATCCATGGAACACTAGGCTATTTGAGTCCTGTTCAGTACAGGCAGGAACACCTTAAAAAAATTGTCTAGTTTCGTGTTGACATACCATGTTGAAGAACGAAAAAGATAAATAGAGCTACCAAAAAAGAACAGCTATTCTTCAACCTTCACACCCGTTTAGCAACAACGCCTCAATAAATGATAATCTGTTATTAGCATCCTCTATAATTTTTGGATCTGCTCATTAATATTTCCGTTACTTAATCCTCCGTGGTAACAAACCACAGATTCAATATCTAGGTCTAAATATTTCTTCAAAGACCGTCGAGCAGCCTTTATATCCAAAGTGGTTGGAACATGAATCCCCCCTAGTGTTCCGTTTACACTGTACATCGAATCCCCAGCAACAAGCGTTTTACTTTGCCTCAAATATAAGCTGATATGTCCAGGAGTATGCCCTGGAGTATGAATGATACGAATCCCGCCACAATACGGCAGTTCTTGACCGTCAATCAAGGTATCATTCACTTTTCCCTTCGGTGGATTCTCTATGTGCCCGTCTTTCAAAAGAGGTAAATCCCCCTGGATATAAGGCTTATCTAGTTCGTGAGCATAAACTTTAATATTCCTTCCACAATTCTGCAATATTTCAGGAAGACTGCCTATATGATCTATATCCTGATGCGTCAAAATCACAACTTTTAGTTTATCAAACGACACTCCTACTTTATCCATCGCTATGTGTAAATCTTCAATTTGTCCAGGGAATCCAGTATCTATTAAAACAGCCATTTCCTGATCCCATAAAAGGGTTGGATGAATAATATTCCCATGAAATTCAAGGTGCAGCATCTCTACTCCCTTAGAAATTTTCATAATTTTGCTCTCCTTTATAATTAGATTTTATTAATGTAAAAAAATTTGTTTGATTACACAAGAAGATTGGAAAAATAAAGCTAATCTTGTACTTAAAATACTATTATTACTTAGTTCATTAATTATTCATTATCACACTAAACAGCTCCGTTATTTGAATAACTTAAAGCTTCGATTTACTTTTAATAATTCCTTTCCAGTATTTCCAATTGGAAACTCTGAAAAGCAAATATATTCATCTGAAGGATAGGCATATACTTCAGCAAATATAGATAAGTCTTGTTTCAATAATCTTTGTAGTTCCTGTTCTTTTGCTCCATTTTTAACAAGAGTTTCAATTTTAACTTTAGTGATCACAATCTCCTTCTGCACGTTCCTTCTTTTCAAATGAATCTAATAACTGAAAAGTCACTTGTTAGTTCTCCAAGGATACATACTTATTCAAACAATACCTTCCTCTTCAGCACGAAAGAGAATACATCGCATTATTCTGCTGAAGGATTATAATCAATCTCTACTTCTTCAAAGCCTTCTAATACTTTATGTATTCTACTCGTTAAATCTCTTATTTCTTCTTGTGTTAATTCTCCCACTGCGTCTATTGGATGAAACCTACTTAATCTCTTTGTTATCCCTTTTATATATCCAATAAAAACTTTGTCATGAGTTAACAATATTTCACCTATAGCTGCATCGGCAATAACGTCTTCTATTTTCCCTAGATTTATATATTCATCAGCAGCCCTTGCTATTGCATATTTATATCCTCTATTTAAAGCTAAAAAATCATTATAGGCTTCATTAATAGCTTCAAACAATTCATTGTATTCCCAATCTTCCATTTCAGATCCCTCCATTAGGTGTTAATTATCGTGGTAATTTTGAAGTAATTGTTTAGACATAGATACTCACTAGTTACTAGAATACGCAACACTATTCAAACAATTATGATGTAAAAAAACAGCAGAGTTTTTAAAACCTCTGCTGTTTCCTATTATTTAACTTCTAACGTGAACCAATGATTTATTGAATAAACAATCGTTACGAAACAGCCGATTACACCAAACAAAATAACATTAAGACCAATCGTCGAACCAAATAACACCGCTATTAACGATACCATAAACAACAGCATCACTAGACCATTAATCTTAATTTCGACTATATCGCCACTTTTCACTTGCTTTTCTTTACTTCCGAAAAACAATTGATTTGCTTTTATCTTCGCCTCTTTTACATCAGAAGGGAGCGTGTACTCTTCATTATTTTCTAATTTCATTACAACTTCATTATCTACCTTTAAAGCCACTCTTGTAGCTCCGCCCATCATTCCTGTTGCCCTTATTACTTTTATACTCATCTTAAACTCCCCTTAAAATTTTGTCCGTTTAATAAAAACCTTCTCACTTTTCAGTTTAGTATATCTTCTACAATTTTTCATCTTTTTTCCATATTTTATATTATCATAGTTAATTTATTAATAGGAGTATGAGTGTTTCTACCTTTTACTTTACAGTCTATAACAAAGAACCTTTTGCAATCCCGATGTAGGTAATCTTTGTTTCAAACACGATTTCCTTTTGCATCATCTATTCTTATTTGATTGGTTTCTCTGTTTTTAAAACAAATGAACTTAATGCAGGAATCTTAATCTTATTATCATGGAAAACATGTAGCACTTTACTTCCTGCACGTTCACCATCTACTAGCACTTTCCAAGGACCTTTTGATGGAAGAGTTATTTCTACCGCTTCTCTATTCGCATTGTGAGCTACAACAAAATATTCGTTTTTATTTCCATTTGCTTTGCTATCGATTGTATAAGCTACAACATTTTTTGGTGCATCCATGAACGTTATATGCTTTTTAATTTGATCTGCAGTTGTCATGCGAAAAGCTGAATACTTGTTACGTAGCTCTATTAAGCCTTTCATATAATCTACTTCTTTATCGAATGCTGCACGGCGCATCCAATCCATCTGGTTAATCGAATCAGGGGATTTGTAGCTATTATGGTCACCATATTTTGTACGCATGAACTCTTGCCCTGCATGCAAGAATGAAACCCCTTGCGATGTCAATATGATAGAAGAAGACAACTTGTGCATTTGTTTACGTACTTCTTCACTGTCGCCAGGATTCGTCAACTCAAGCTTATCCCATAATGTATGGTTATCATGTGCTTCAACATACGTTAGAACCTGCTCAGGATCCTGATAAGTAGACACTTTTTTATCATAATCAATACCAGCCGTAATTCCTTTTTTCATGCGCTCTTCCATGTTTTGCATTCCGTTCACAAAACCATTATCCTTATCCCCAAATACACTGCCTTTCAATCCATCACGTATATCGTCATTAAAATGAGCGATTCCTTTCATTTTCTCCGCATTTTTTTGATTTGCTTTTAACTCCGGTGCTAGAGGGGTATTTAAATCCCAACCTTCTCCATGAAGGATAATAGAAGGATCAATTTGATGAACAGCTTTACGTATCGCATTCATTGTTTCGACATCATGAATACCCATCAAATCAAAACGGAATCCATCTAAATTATATTCTTTCGACCAATACACGACGGAATCTATCATAAATTTCCTCATCATCTTTCGTTCAGAAGCCGTATCATTCCCTACACCTGTTCCATTTGCGAGTGAGCCATCCTCATTGTAACGATAATAATACCCTGGAACTAACTTGTGGAAATTAGATTCAGCCGCATTGTACATATGATTATATACAACGTCCATTACAACACGAAGTTTATTATCATGAAGTGTTTGAATCATCTGCTTTAATTCAGTAATTCGAACAGTCGGCTCATAAGGATTCGTAGAATACGAGCCTTCTGGTACATTGTAATTTTTCGGATCATATCCCCAGTTATATTGTGGTTCATTTAATTTTTCTTCATTTACTGAAGCATAATCAAATATCGGTAAAAACTGGACATGCGTAACACCAAGATCTTTAATATGATCAAGACCTGTTTTTACGCCCCCTGGTCCTCTCGTTCCTTTTTCTGTTACACCAAGATATTTTCCTTTTTGTTTAATACCACTTTCAGGTTGAATGGAAAGATCACGTACTTGTAACTCATAAATAATAGCATCTTCCGGGTTTTTAAATTTCGGCTTTTTATTCCCCTTCCAATTTTTTGGATTTGTTTCTTTTAAATCAACGACTGCACCTTTATCACCGTTAACAGAAGCAGCACGCACATATGGATCAACGGCCTCAGTCCATTTGTCCCCAATCTTCACCTTATATGTATAAAAAAGGCCTTTTTGATTACCTGTAAGTTTGGCAGTCCAAGTTCCTTTTTCACCTTGATCCATGCTGATTTCAGTACCTTTTTCATCATTCCATTTTTTATAAGTAACCAACTTTGCCTCGCTCGCAGTGGGAGCCCACAAACGAAACTTTGTTTCCTGCGGCGTATATATATTACCTAAATCATTACCATCATAATAAAATAAATGATCAAATTCTTCGCTACGAATTACGTTACCAATTTCAGTATTAGCTTCAATGGCATTTCCTATTTTGATTTTGTATGTTTGTTTTAAATCAAGATTCTTTTCTGTAATTATTTTAACCCTATTGGTAATCTCTCCACCATTTGTATCATAAGGACTAACTTTCTCAATGTTAACGCCCTCAATTTCAATTTTTTGCTCCTTAATATTGAATGGAACATTAGTAGTTACAGTGATTTGATTGAAGCTATCAATAGCGGCCTTCTGAATAGAAAGGTCAGAAGAAGGCTTAGAATCATATACTTTATCATCGCCAGAAAGAACCCATACTTCAGCACGGCCATCCTTAATATTTTCAATCCAACGATCCCCACCATCTTTTTCCCATTCATTCGTACGAACTATAAATCCGGCGCGATTATAATCACCATCTATTTTCACCTTAGCATACTTACCAAACTCATCTTCCCCAGTAAATTCATAGGACTTACCACTCCCATTTTCAGTCCACATCCAAAGATTCCAGTCTTTTGTATTTCCAGCCTTCTCCTTATAATGAACGATAATTTCAGTTGTTTTCGTATTTGTTTCTGCTTGTACACTCTGAAACGAAAAACCAGATAATAGCATAGCAATTACAGTAAGTAATAAAAACGTCTTATTTATTAATTTTTTTGTCATATGCATCCAATACACCCCTTCTTAAAACATTACTAAGTATAACTGCTTAAATGAGTCTAGAAATCTCTTTTATAATCCCCCCTTATTGAACGTTTTTATTTCAATGATCTTCTAATAGAAAAAACCAAGGTAAAAAGGAATAAAAACCAACGAAAACGTTTGCATTAAATGTTAAAAAAAGAGTTGCTTATGCCTCTTTATACCCGTAAATATCAAAAGATCACGAAAAATATTATAAAGAAAACGTTTGTTATCGATTTCAATTTTATAGCACGAACTATAAAGAGGTCAATATATTATTAATTTTCTGTTTTTATCCTATGTACATATTGTTAACATATACAGTTGTAACCCCTTGAAAATAATAAGCGCGAATATATTTCGACTTTAATACTTCATCTCGGCTTCAACACATAATAAAAACTCCCCTACATACATTCACGTGTTTAGGAAAGCTTTGTCTTACTTTATTTCACAAAAATTATGTATCGAATCCTCTTTCTTTATAACTCGCTTATATTCACTATATCTTTCCAAAATAAGCAATAATTCTTTCATTACCAAGGCACTCACCGCACACTTCCTCATAAGTAAGAAATTCCGTTTGTTGCATATTTTATTCAAAAGCTTTTTTAGTTAAAGGAATAAACTCGAAATCTTTTAAGAAATCAACTTCCTCTTGTATCCATTCATTGTATTCCTCACCGCTCGTTTCTTATTAAACTACCTTTCTTGATATTTAATTACATCCCATTGCGACCATTCATAAACGAAACGTATTTTCAAAAAAATAACCGGTTATACAAAAAGAGAAACAACGACAGAGTTTACAGCTCGTTATTTCCCTCTATTTTTAACTTTGGACTTTACATTTTTTCGATAATAAGTTGTTACGATTTCCGTATGTTGTTGTTCCAATTGAGATAGCTATAATTAACCTCTTCTTTTAATTCAAAATAGTTTTCCCAAGTATCTTGTGCATGATAAAGTGTATCGCCTGCATCTACAAAAACATCCCTATAATCATATAGATATTTCCAATCATTATCACTATTAAAGTAATACATTGCAAATTGATTACCCTCATCATTTAACATGTCATCTGCAAGCACACCACCCCATTTTATATAGATTTGCGTGCCAGTCATTTGTCTAAGATTAAACTTATTAATATCCTCTCGAGACTTTTCTTCAAACGCTTTACTAAATAAATGATTGTCAATAATCCACCCAAGAAACATACCAGTATGTACATATGCTTGTTCAATTGGCAAATCTTCTGGAAGGTCATCAAAATAGTACTTTGCTTTATCATAAATCAAGATGTCCATCTCCCTTTCACTTCCCATTTATCTTCCATTCTATCAAAAATAAGGTATAAACAGAAAAAATCTTCAAAACATAACAATCTCATATAAAAAATTTGTTATTCCAAAAGTGAAGCATAAATTAAATACTCATAGATAACATAAAAAAACAACGACTGCATTATGATAACTTAAACCCATAAAAATATTTTTGCCCACTTTCCCAACTTCTTTTCGAAATAGTATCTATATACGTTACAAAGTCTTTATAATTATCATTGCAAATTATCGTATAATAATCAGCGGGCACTTTCTCTCCTGTCCAAATTGATAGTAAGGATGGTATAAATTCCATTTTTAATGGTTCTTCATGATGTGCCGCCCTTATTACTCTTTCAAACAATATTTTTGTTAAATCTCCAGGAAACACTGGACTCTGATAGAAATAGTATTTTTCCACATCACAGTATTTCGTGTAATTAAGATAAAATCCCCCAATCTCTTCTACACTTGCTTCTTCTCCAATCACATCTTGATAGTTTATAAAAAAATCAATAGAATTCCTTATGACCATCGAAGTATCTGTTATTTCATCCCACTCTTCAAGTAACACTAATAAATACGGAATAATCCCCATAGAGAGCGATGTTACAGCTGCTGATGAAAACGTATCTACTATGTATTCACTTGCTGAAGCTAAAAATGTAAGATTGTTAGAATTCCTAATATCTTCATGAGTAGCAATAGAACAAAAAATGCGAATACATAAGTTTAATACACTTTCATCATTCGTATGATTCATTAGTTGGATTAACAATTGTTTTTGTGAAAAATCACCAGCCTTAAAAAGCTCAATTACATTTAATAAAACTTCCTTTTCTGTTTTTGCATGCAAAATATTCTTTTTTATATTTGAAATCGATTCAATTGGTCTATTTCCATACCAAAGGCAATTCATTAAATTTATACCTTCAATCAAAACATCCCACTCCCCTGTAATGACCGTTTTCTATACTCCTACATTTACTCTTTTCGTATCAAGAATGTCTGTGATACCTTTTTCATTCATTTTATTTAATAAGTATTTATAACCTTTCTCTAAGGCCAGAGTTCGTTCTTCCTCATAAATTGGTACGAGTGTATAAAAATTAATGAGATCATCTTGTGGAGTCACTAATTTCTCCAATCCCTTTTCTTGCACTTTACATACCATAATACAGGACAGTTTTGTACGAGACGCAAAAGGCTGCGGCGGTTCTCCGTTTGGAAGAATTACCCCTTCAGTTAACCATCCGTCATAAGCATGCGGAATATGTGCTGTTTTTCTTAACCAGCCTAGAGGCCAATACATATTTTGATCCTTCAAATCCTCTTTATTTATCGGCCAGTCTACAGGTAACTTTTGTATCAATTCAGCATACTTACACTCACTTGCTTCTTCCGAATTGTCCATTGGATAGTCACTCATCCCTGTCGTCACAAGAGTGATGAAATGATTCTCTTTTGATGGTGGTATGATATGAATATGAATCCCTACTCTACTTCCAGGTATGATTTCACTTATGGCCATAATTGGAGACCCGAAGTATTTGGCTACATGTTCTAAAATCTGATTATGTTTACTTTGAATATCGTAATTTGTTACAGATGAGTTACTTTCATCTGTGTTTTCTAATAATCGAATCATTTCAGTTTGCCCCCGCTCTCGAGCAAAAGCTAATGCATCTCTATCACCACTATACTTCACACTTGAATCAATACCACTTTTAATTAGAAGCTCTGCAATAGCTACATGACCATTACTAATTGCGCCAAATAACGGATTCCTTTCTGGGGCAGTGACATCCATTTTTGCACCACAGGACAATAAATATGTGACAATCTCTATATGTCCTTTTGAAGCTGCCTCATTGAGTGCCCCGCCGCCGTAAATACCACCATTTTGATTCACGTCTGCTCCTAAGGCTATAAGCTGCTTAACAATCTCAAGGCTCCCTTTTGAAGACGCTACATGAAGCCATGTCCCAAAAGCTGTCATCATATGTAATCTCTCAATATCATTACCAATTAGTTCAACAACTCTTTCCGTATTACCTAACTTAATTGCTGAACGAATTTCTTTTGCAATGTGTATATGATCCATAACTTCTCCCTCCCATTGCGCTCCATTACCTATTTATTTAATATAAAACAACCGTATATAATGATGTACATATTTTTAATAATTTTTCATTCTATTACAAACACTCTAGAATATTGGTTTGTCATAAAGGTTAATTATTAAATAACTACAAACATTAATCGTACAACAAAAAGAAACGCTCAACTTGAAAAAAGGTTAATCAAAATGAGCGCTTTATATTTCAATTACATATAAGTTTTTATAACGTTACTTTTATACACTTATACAGTCTCTTTTTCAAATGACCTTCACCATATTTATATTTGTAATTTCAAAACCCAACTGTTCATATAACCTACGTGCAACTTTGTTATGCCCAAAAACATGAAGACCAATTTTATTCATTCCTAATTCTTTAGCAATAATTTCAATTTCTTTCATTGCTTGCTTACCATACCCTTGTCCTTGGTGTGGCTCATAGATTATAAAATCAAAAATATAGCCTTGATCTGGATTTGTAGTTGATGTTTTTGCAATCCAAATCATTCCGACTAGTTGTTGGTCTTGAAAAATAGAGTACAAGTAATTCAGCTCAGATTTCTCATCTTTAGGTAACAGTCTAGAAAATTCTTTCTTAGATAGATTGATTGCCTCATCTTCACCCCAGTTTCCTGAAGTAACTTTGTTTTTTGCATAGTTCTCAATTGCACCAGAAATGTATAGTTGAAATTCTTCTTTATTCATCGGTCTTAATGTAATCACTTAATCCCCTCCTACTTCACCGTGATTGAGCTAGTTTATATAAACAACAAGTTCCAATGCTCGCTACTGCTAGCAGTTGAAATAAGCCTAACGATTCAAAGTTGTCATTATTATATAACAATTCAAAAAATATATCGAATGAGTGAAGCTACGAGATCCTCTTCAATTCCCTGTATAATGCTCCAATCTACGCCGTCTTCTAACTCATTTTCAAGTTCTTCTAATAAGCCAATCCCTTCTTGTTCAATACCAACATCATGTCCATACAATTTTTCATGTCCATTTTTGTTTAAAAGTCCCATTTTATTAAGTGGTTCTATATAAAAACAAAAGCACAATTCTTATTCCAGAATTGCGCCCGATTGTTCAATAATATGAAGGAATTACATCGACAATAGTTCCCCTGAGAACATGACAAATAATGAAAGCACGGAAAATTTTCCCGTGCTTTTCCAAACATATATTTTATTTTGGAAGATTCAGTTGCCACGAGACACCAAACCGATGGTGTACTTACCCTAACTGGCGTTTAAATGTTTTACTGGCGAAGAAGTAAGCGATGATCATGATGCCGACGCACCAAGCAAGCGCGATCCAGATATCGTTGCCAACAGACCCTTCATACAAGAGGGCACGAATTGTATTCACGATTGAAGTCACGGGCTGGTTCTCAGCGAACGCACGGACAATTTTAGGCATGGTTTCAGTGGGAACAAAGGCCGAACTGATAAACGGCAGGAAAATCAGCGGATACGAGTAGGCTGTCGCCCCTTCCATAGATCCCGCTGTCAATCCGGGAATGACAGCCAGCCATGTCAGTGCCAGCGTAAACATCCCGAGTATCCCAGCTACCGCGAGCCAATCCAGGATATCAGCACTGGAACGGAAGCCCATCAAAAGTGCAACGAGGATAACCACCAAGATAGTAAGCGCATTGGAAACAAGCGAGGTCAACACGTGAGCCCACAATACCGACGAGCGCTTGATAGGCATGGTAATGAAACGCGCCATAAGCCCGCTCTTTACATCCGTAAACAGTCGCACGGAAGTGTAAGCGACACCAGATGCGATAGCCATCAGCAAGATTCCCGGCAATAAATAATTGACGTAGTTGTCCGTTCCTGTCTCTATGGCGCCGCCAAATACGTAGACAAACAGCAGTAGCATCATAATCGGCGTAATCGCCACCGTGATAATTGTATCCGGGCTGCGCATGATGTTGCGCATTAAACGCCCTAGTAATACGCCTGTTTTGCTTTTCATTTACCTCTCCTCCTTTTTACCGATGATCGCGAGGAAAATTTCCTCTAATGTCGGCTGCTTCTCGATGTACTCCACTTTCGCTGGCGGAAACATCTCTTTAAGTTCGGTAAGGGTACCGGTCGTGATGATTTTTCCGCCATGCAGGATAGCGATACGGTCCGCCAGTTGTTCAGCTTCCTCCAGATACTGGGTTGTCAGCAAGATGGTTGTGCCGCCGCCGGCAAGCTCCTTGACGGTATCCCAGACTTCAATCCGTGCTTCAGGGTCAAGCCCTGTCGTCGGTTCGTCGAGAAAAAGGACTGCTGGCGTCCCGATCAGGCTCATGGCGATGTCAAGTCGGCGCTTCATCCCGCCTGAATACTGGTCTGCTCGGCGGTTAGCCGCATCGGTCAGGCTGAATCTTGCAAGCAGATTGTCGGCGACTTGAGTGGGATTGGAATCTCCACGCAACTTGGCAATCATTATCAAGTTTTCTCGCCCGGTGAGCATGCCGTCTAAAGCTGCGAACTGCCCTGTCAGGCTGATGCTCTGGCGAACATAATACGGTTGACGCTGAACGTCAAAGCCGCAAATACCTACTTCGCCGCCATCGGGCTTCATCAACGTCGAGAGGATGTTGACCGTCGTCGTCTTGCCCGCTCCATTTGAGCCCAGCAGTGCGAAAATTTCGCCACGCTGCACCTCAAAATCCACCCCCTTTAAGACTTCCTTGTCTTTAAAGGATTTTTTTAACCCTTTTACAGAAATCGCTGCATTGCTCATACTTTTTCCTCCTTATAAAAAGCGCTTTGCGGAGCTAGATTGCCTATACTCTTCTATTTAGTCTTACTGATAACCTGTATTACTTATTACTGGGTAAAAAATATAACTGAATAGCGATGGCGGTAATTCATATTTATAACCAGCTAATCAGTCAATATTATCCATTGCATTTATTTTTTTCTCAATCGCTTCATGATACTCTGATTCAAATCTTCACGATACTTGGAGACATAGGTTTTAGCGTTTGCCACTAGTTCGTCAGCAAAGGACGCCACATCGTCCCCAGTGATTTCCAACACTTGTCTTCCTTCCGCCGCACCGGCTTCGAACAACTCGATTAATTCATACTGTATGTGTAGCATATCCATCCCGTTGCCCGCTGAGAAATTCCACATGTAGTTTTGAATTTTCTTAAATACAAACTGGTAGTCCTCTGGCAGGGCTCCAACCCGTGCCATCATCATTTTGTACTCTTTTTTATCACCAATCATTTTTTTGAACATTTCCATCATGTTATTTTTCCTCCTTTTTTATAAAGCTGAACAAGACACTCCAAAAATATCGGACGGAATATCTTATGAAGCTAGATTGACTTCAAGACGTTGATTTTTGATGATACAAAATCCCATTTTTTCCAAAACAATTCAAGTTCCTGACGGCCAGCCTCATTAAGTGAGTAAAACTTGCGGGGCGGCCCCATATCTGACGGTTTCTTTTCTATATTCACAAGTTTTTTCTTTTCTAATCGCACGAGGATGGTATAGACCGTCCCTTCCACAACTTCAGTAAAACCAAGCTCGTTCAGGTGGCGAGTAATCTCGTAGCCATAGGTTTCATGGCGGCTGATGATTTCCAGCACACAACCTTCCAGCGAGCCCTTCAGCATTTCAGTTAAATTTTCCATGTTCTAATCCTCCTTTACCTCCTCTATTTTGTCTGACTTATATTCAGTATAACAGAGTACTAAGGGAAATTTTTACTGAATAGCTGTTGAGAAAATATACTATTCAGTATTACTTATTACAACTACAATGTAACACTAAGTAGCAAGGGTGTCAACTGGATTTTCTAAATATTTTCAAAACCAACTACCACCCATTGGATAAAACCGATTTCCTTTATGAAGCTTTTACATTCTCCTATGCTACTGTCACAACAATTACACCGCTATATAAGTATTTTTTTAATAATTTTTTTCTTCACCGTTTTTACTTTCTAAAAATTTATTCATATCTTTTAAAGCCACTTCATCAATTTCAGATAGTAAAAAATCCTTCCGCTTATCTATAGTAAAACCACCCTTACTTGTTATAAATTTTTTCTTATTGAATGGATCCATCACTATTCCACTCCTAAACATGTTAAACACTCACGGTTTCCATCCGTGTTCCTGCAAGAATTTCTGCAATTCTTCCTCAGACGGTACATTCTTCTCCCACTCTTCACATTGTTTCAAAAATTCCTCTGTCTCATAAACACCAGACGGTTCTTTCTTTCGAAACTTCACTGCCGCTTCCTCTACTTCACTGAGCTTCGTATATCCTTTCCCATGCCAATCTCGTAAAATTCCCTTCACATAAGCAAGCGTCCGCTTATTATTTTCATACGCAATCTGGAGTGCTTTTAATACGAGCTCTTCTGATAACTTGTTCATCCATTCACTTAATATTTCCACTGCATAAGATGACAAACTACCGAAATTTTGTTCATAAAATGTGAATACACTACTACCTGGATTCACTTCTTCTACTTCTTCCTCTACCACTTCTAGCGCTACTTCTTGTACTACTTCATCCCCTTCATGACCTTGAACAACTTCTTGCGGAATCATATCTGATACTTCGACCGGCATTCCGAAATATTCTAGCAATAGCGGAATATTCAACTCTTCCTCGAGGCATCTTTGAAGAAACATATGTACAAACTCTTTATTTTTCACAGTCTTTAATTCACGTAACACACACTTTTCTATGTTCGTATTCGTAACAGGATTATAACGCAGCCAATTTAGAACATATAACTCTTTTGTATTCACGTCATATAATATCTTTCCATACGCAACAAACCGCTGCAACAACTTCTCAATCGTTTCGCGATTATACCCCGTTTCCATCTCTACCAAACGTAGTGGCAGTGGATAAATTCCGCATTGTCTCGTCTTGGAACATGTCAGCAAATACATATAAAAATAGCGCTCCTCTGGCGTTAAATCAAGCACAAACTCATCTTGCCAAAAATTCACCTGTACACTCCGGTATACTCCCATATTTCTTCCTCCCGTCCTTTTAGTGATAAATATCGAAATTGGTCATTCCTTACTATATATAGGTTTACAAGAAGGAATTTGGCGAATTTATTTTATAATTTTTTACTAGTACTAGTGTGTTACTTTTTTTATTTTCTTGTAGTTGTTTTTATAATTCTTTTTGAAATTCTTTTTGTTCTTGTAGTTGTTTTTTCTTTTGTTTATTTAATGATTTATTACTTGATAGGGGTTTATATAGGGCTTGCAAGGGGCTTATAAGGGGCTTCTGTTACTGCCATTTGCTGAATAACTTATAAAATATTACTACACATTAAAATACATCTTGTTTTATAACTTCATCAATTGTCACTTCTTTATTGGCGGCTATATCATAAAAACCAATATGCACTCCTGCTTCATATAGCCAGCATAGATCCGTTCCGTAAGGCGCTTC
The DNA here is from genome assembly GCF_017498755.1 of Bacillus sp. XF8. Lineage (NCBI taxonomy): Bacteria > Bacillati > Bacillota > Bacilli > Caryophanales > Bacillaceae > Bacillus > Bacillus sp. XF8. Next base: position 25,014 of record NZ_JAGDQK010000028.1, read on the forward strand.
AAAAATCTCAAACATTACAGGAGCAATTTTAAAAATAGATTCCGCGTTTAAGATGATAAAATTTTCCGCATGGTTCACATAGTCATCCGTATCATCTATAGAATACAAATTCCAGCCATTTAATTGTGGGATAGAACTCTCTTCTCTAAACGAATATCTAACTGGTTTTCCAGCAAGAATATTTTTTGAAACGACAAAACCACCATACTCATATACAATGCCCAGAATATCAAAGACTGTCCTCTTCTCATACCGGTGAGATTTCCTGCCGTTTTTTCGTTTTATGGATACACTTTTTTAGCTTGATGGCGATGTGACGCTAACCCAAGAAAGAGTAAGTGATGTCGCCGAGATTGTGGTTTTAAGGCGATTAACTATTCTTTCGTGAATAATCCGTTAAATGACTTCTAGGCCTAGATAGGGAAAACGAAGAAAGAGCAATTCTTGTTGTTATAGCAAAAATCGCTCTTTTTTCTAGGAACTTCTATTTATGGGTGCTATTGTTTTTTTGTTTTTTCTTCTTTTTCTATTTCAGATACGGATTTTTCTGGTTTTTTCATGTAATTATCATATAACTCACCTGAACATCCGAATTTATCCTCAAAATTTTTCGTTGTACTAACACTCGCTACAAACCATAATTTCTCATTTTTTCGTTTTGGGGTATTTGCTTTTCTTAACTTGATGGTGATGGGGTACTGACGGCAAAACGCGGATTTTATACACTAAGACAGTTTCTAAAAGTGAGATCTCATCTTTGCTACAGAAAAAAACAACTAGCCCCCCGCAAGAGGTGCTAGTTGACGTAAAATTCGTTATTGGAAGTTAAAGTTTATCAGTTATTTCCTCTTTGAGTACCTGTATTAATTCTTTAAGGAGCATATTAGTTTCTTGTTGAATTTGTTCAATATTATATAAGGCAGATGCCCTATAGGAATTGTTTCGTGTAGCTTTAAAATAAAGTTTGATTATCTTCTACTTTCTATACTCAACAATCATGTCCTTTAATTGAGTATTTTAATCTGTTATTATTGAGACGAAAATGTAACTAAACAAGCATCCATTAGCTATCCTATTAGATATATAAATATTGCTTATAAAGGGTACTTTTCCCACATCTCTTTTCCAATAATTTTTATTGTTAGTGATTAATCAATAACTAATAATCAATTTTAAATAAATTATTATTCTCTACTCATAATTTTGGTCTAGATTTTAACCCTCTATTCTTTTAGTTTTTCCCATTAAGAAGTTTAGTGTTTCTTTTAGCCCATCTTTATAAGGTGTAGCTATAATTTTACCTATTCTATTTTCATATTTTTCTCCGCTTAGAGTAAATCCTTCTTCTGTAAGATACATAATTTCTACTACTTCCTTCATAACTGGGTCAAACAATCCACTTATACGAATTGCATTTTTATTTAATGGAATAACTATTTTTTTATTCCCAGTAATTTCACGTGCAAGTTTTATTATTTCCTTCCCTGAAATCAATCCAGCACCAGGAATGTTCCAATTTTCTCCATAAGAATCATCTTTGTTTGCTATTTCTACAATCATTTTGGCGGCATCTGGTAAATAGACATATTCTCTTGGTGTTTTTAGATTACCAATAAAAATAGAAATTTTATTTCCTGCAAGTCCAGTCAATGTAGGATGTAAGTATGAATTCTGCGAAGTTATACCATAATAGTCCGGTAATCTCACAATTAATGCTTTTGCATTTTTCCATTTCTTATCAAATATTAAATTTTCAAATCCAACCCTAATTTTCCCTTTTTTTGTATGAGGTTGTTTGGGATGATTTTCATCCCCTTTAGCTATTTGGTGACCGTAAACATATATTCCATCAACAATAACTATTTTCTTATTTAAAATATCTGCTGCCTTCATTACGTTTTCTCCAAGTAAAAGGAGCTTATCTGCCATTTCATGATATTGAACATTCGCACATTGAAATATAACATCTACATCTTTTGCGGCTTCTACGATAGTTCTATAATCAAAGATATTACCTAACTTATAAGTTAACAATGATGTAGAACCATGCTCTTTCATTAATTTTTTTAATTTATTTTCTGAACGTCCGAATGCAATAACTTCTATTTCCCTAGATAATAGTTCTGATACAATCGCTTGACCAGATCCACCTGTTGCCCCTAAAACAATCGCTTTTTTCATATTATAAATCCCCCTTAATTTTATTATTTTGTTATTTATCGATCAATAACTAAGATTGGAATAAAAAACCGAAAAGAATCGGTTATCTTATTTTATTTAATTATGAATGAGCTCAGGTAAATCTAAGTAATAAGAAATGTTACAAAGTATTCCTCTAGCTAAGAAAGTTGTTACTTCTCTCTCTGCATTTGGAACATTTGCTAATTGGAACCTCCCCAAAATGTAGCTTCTAATACGAGACAAACCGGTTTTTGTACAGTTTCTTATTGTATCTTCTGTAACTGAAAGTCCTATCACCTGCAAGGCGATTTCATTAGGGTATGATATAGACAGTTTTTCATATGCCTCAACCATTTCAATAACGATTTCCTCGGGATTTGATTCTACATTTTTAAATGTTTGAAGTATTCTTTCGAATGCTCTTTCCAAAGCTGCAACAAATAACTCTTCTTTTGTTCTAAAAAATCTAAATATATAAGGTTGAGAAATACCAACTTTTTCTGCAATTAATGCTGTAGTAGTATTATAATAGCCTTTTTCTGCAAACACCTCTAACCCAGCTTCAAGGATTTCTTCTTTTCGATTTTCCTTTCTCTGATTCATTATATGTCAGCTCCTTCAAAGTTGTTATTGATTGATTACTTACTTAGATAATAACTTATTCTTATTTAAGGTGCAACATTTCTTTCCTTCAATTTTTTCTTCTCTAATTCATTATATATCAGTCTCTTCAAATTTATTATTGATTAATTAATTACTCATTTCTATTCATGTTGTTTTTAAATATATTTTGATTGAACAGATAAAGCATCGCATCTCTTTTATAACAGTTAATCATTTTTCAAATCCACATTTTGAAGGAGTGCTGTCAAAAATGAAATGAAAGAAACGAAAAATAGTACAACGAGTCCAATTACCATTATTGAATAAATGATTCCACCGATCACGCAAACCACCTTCCTTTTAATTCCATTTCATCAGAAGTAATACTATATTACATTATGTATATCGTATACATGCTCGGTTAACATAACGTCCTATTATCAGAAGTTCTCCTCACCAATACTCCCCGGCTTATCAGCATTCTGTGAAGCACCCTCTTCACCTACGCATGCAGTTTCTTATTCATCCCGTTATATCAGTGGTTATAAGCAATCATTGTCTTTATTTACTTTACTCCAGATGTATAAAATTCCGCATAAACTAACGGCCAGATTATGGGTTAATCATTAACTCAAGGTCAACTTATGGGTAAAGGGACAGACTCTTTCGATGCCATTACTTTGTCCGTGAATTAAATTTTTCACTGATTTTAAATTCCCATTTTTGTAAAACTCTATTAACTCGCTCTCTATAAAGCCTTTTACATACTTTGTGTAATATATCAAATTACCATTATCATATAATTCATAAGCTAAGCCAGTAAGAGGTTTCCCATTCTCGTCTTCCGGATTATCTAAAACTTCATCACTGTAAGATGCAAACCATAATTCTTCGTCAAAGTCAGTCCCATGTTCTATCACAAATTCTTTACTGAATATATCAACTTGATCTTTCAATTTTTTTCACCTCTGAATTACACTCAAATCTATCCTCATCAAGATTAGCTGACGGTTCAAATCATAGAAATGAAGAAGCAGATCCAGATAAATCTGCTTTCATTAGAAACTCATTGGTTTCTTGAGATAAAGATTATGAGTTTCTTTTTATAGCATCATGGTTAACTAGACCTGCCGTTATCCTCATTATTCCGTCTTCTAAATGAAAAAAATTATTGATAATTTTCAATAGCTGAAATCAGAGAACCTGTTCCTTCTTCTGCATAATGAATGAAGTCCAAACATTTTTCGCTCCAACCGCCGATTAAATTTGCTTTCTCTCCTACGAATTGTTGGCTACCGTAACTATTTAGATTGAAAGAGTGAACCCAAACATCTAGATTTATTTCACGGCGATATGTTTCAAGAAGATTTTGCGAAGAATTACCCTCATATCTACCTCCGTACACTTGCTCATCAGAGAAAACGAGAATGCGGTCAACTTTGATTTTGTTATCTAATAAGTATTTGATAGGAAGATGTAAGTTTGTTCCATATCCATGATTATTAACTTCTGATAAAAATGTACGCATGTTCTCTAAAATGCCAGAACGAGTGGAAACATTTATCACTTTGAAGTCAGTTGCGAATACAGATGTAATCGAATTATCACAGAAGGAATGTGCCATTGCCATCATAAGTGTAGCAATATCTGCACATTTAACCGTCCCATCTTTTGAAACAGGGTAACATGTCATAGACCCTGAGATATCCGCTGTCATAAATGTTGTTCCTGATAATCTCGGCATGTTTGTAACAGACGTTTCAATTGCGTCATTCAATACATCTAATAATTCGCTTCCTGCTTTCGGTAATTTTTCTTGCACAACACGATATGCTGAAAAAAAGCGAAATGGTAATTGTTTTGATTTTTTTACTCGCTCAGGATCGCGAAGAATATTGTAGACTGTATCAATATTTGATGCACCTGAATTTACGATATTGCGGAGGTTACGAAGCAAGGCCATATACCCCACTTTACCGCTATCAATTAATTCTTCCCATACTTCTTTTTTGTTTCCTTTTTGAGAAAGCTGTGTTTCCCATGTGTATGGTACTTGCAGTGTATTTTCTAACAATCGTTTATAAAGTTCGTACCGTTCTGTTCCTTTTTTGGCAGATGGGCTTACTAAACGGAATACATCTTTCAATGTAACGTCTTTTCCTGTGCGATTGTATTTTGCTAATTGATATTCATCAAATGTAGAAAAGGCATCTGCTAACCCTTTTTTCAAAGAGTTTGGAATTGGACTTTTCCGACCATATCCCCCTAATTGATATGCCATCATTTCTGTTACATCATCAGGACGCTGCGCAATACGAGAAACTGTTTGACGAGCATATTTACGACCTTCAGGATGGTTTGCAAGTTCCACTGCTAATACATGTGTAACAGAGCGCATATAAAACACTTCACGTGCATACACTGCTAAACTTGCAACAAATTTAGGGTCTCTGTCCATGATTTGTTTTGCAATAGTAACTAATTCCTCGCTGTTATCTCCATAAAATTTAGGTTCATAAAAAAAAGATGTTAATACCATCGTAACTAATTTATCTTTATCATACATTTTATAAGCTTTTCCGCCCTCTTTTGTATACGTTTGACGGCTTCCTTGAGAAGAATGACTAAACTTTGACATTATTATCTACCTCCCAGATGTTTTTTGACACTACTGGTTGAATGCAAATAAAAAAAGGCAACGTATACACGTTGCTCTTTTCACTCATTCCTAACACTTAAGAAATATTCAAAACAAGAATCGAGTCCCACAAACGCAATCCCTATATGACGAAGTAACTCCTACCTTAGTGTTATGAATGAAAGAAAAGTACGAACTCGGTGCGAACCTTCTCGCATCGATTAGGATCGAATCTATAGCATTTAATATTAGCAAACGAAGCATGAGCTATCTACACTGTTCCTGTTATATGTAATGTTTAAAGATTTGGGAGATACGCGAAAAGGCTCATTACGTCGCTCTACCACTGAGCTACCTCCCTAAATTGGAAGGATGGGATTCGAACCCATGACATACGGCGTCCAAAGCGAAGAAATCCTTCTCTACACTGCCCAAATCTATTAAATATGAAGTACGAAAAAGGGAGATAGACGGAAAGACTCAATATGTTGCTCTACCAAACTGAGCTACTCCCCTTATGTTTATAAAACATACGGAGAGGCAAGGATTCGAACCTGCGACCTACCGCGTGTAAGGCGAAGAAATTCTTTCCTACACTGCCCTTTTCTTTTTGTTACTTATTGACTTCATTATACTCACTAATTAAATTTTTGGCAATTATTAGCACCTTTTAAAGATTCCATCTTTTTATCAATTAATCTTAAAGCTTCTATATTTCACAATTTCATTCAATTAGATTGTATATAAATAATGTGTTAGACTAACAAGCAGATATACAATTTTATACAGAAAATAAAGAAACCCCCAACAAACTATACTTGATATAGCAAAAATGTATCCATTTTTGCATAAAAGTAAAAAAAGAAAAAGTTTTCATCCTTAATCAATATAGTCCTTTGAAAAGAAATTGATTATTTAGAAGACAAGAAGCTAGGAGATGTTACATATGAAATATTTTGTAATAGAAGATGATGAATTATCAAGCTGTGGTGAAGAAACAATATATGTTTTTGAACATAGTAAAGGAAAAAGAAGTTACGACACGATTAAAACCTTGGAGGATTTTGCAGCAACATGCCAATTCATTGAACGAAGAAATACGCATTGGTTTTGGTATAAAGGAAAATACGTTGAAGATATGCCTATATGGGAATTTGAAAAAAAATTTAGAGCTGAACAAGAAGAACTGAAAACAATATCCCAAGAAGAATTCACAGAATTGAGAAACAGATATGCCCCACTTATTAAACCTATCGAGTTCCCTATTGAAGGAATCCGAATTGCTTATGCTTATGAACCAGAATGGAATGATGAATTTTTTGTTATGGAAACGGAAGAAAGATATTTTGCCGTATATTGGTTTACAACAGCTTAATAATTGTTTTTATGATAAATCAACAGATCTCTCGATAAATACTGATTAGGTGTTTAGCAAGTTTCTTCAAAGTTAGGATGTCGCGGCTTGGGTATTCCGACTACTTTTCCTCCACTACTAATATGATGGTGAACAAATTAAATCTCTCGAATTCCATGTACATTCTACACCTCTATATTAACCAAAGTACTTAGCTTTTAATACTTACCTTCAATTTCTTTGTATCAAAGAAAGATCTAATGTTTCTTATTTGAAACATTGGATCTTATCTTTGGCATAATATATATTTATCTTTTCCTTTAAAAACTCTTGCAGTGTAATCATTTTTATTCCTTCACTAGCAGTTTTTACATAACTAAACTTCAGAATTTTTGATAATGCCATTTATTCCTTCAAAAATAACATCTCTTAATACTTCATTATAACTTGCATATTCTCTATCAGACTTTATCTTATCAAAAACTTGTTTTATAATACCGTCAACCATAATCGTTAAACCTTCTATCTCCTCTTGACTTCCCTCTTTCTTAAAAGTTTCATTTAGAATAACTAATTTTCTTTCTTCTGACATATCTTTATTCCCCTTTAAAGTTTTTAATTTAAAATCTCTCCTGTGGCGGTCTATCCACCACAACATCTTCTATCTTATCTAAATTCCCAATTACATATTTATAAATGCAGCATTTCAGCCTTTACAGCTTGAATATATTCCTGCAACTTGCAAAACGCTTCCGTCAGTTTACCTGTTTCTTCTTTATGAAGAAAGCGGGCCTTGTTTCGTTCTTCCTCTATGACAAGTAGCTGCGCGGCAGCATAAGAAAGACCATACTTTTCGCATTCTCGTTTTATATCTTGAAAAAAAGAAGGAGGTACCGTCCCCGCTCCTGAGACAAGCATCTCATCTAGAGCTTGTTCCAATTCATCGATTATGCGCACTAACTCTATCATAAAACGTTTCCCCTTCATTAAGTGTAATATTTATAATTTCTCCTACTTCTGTATATAAAATAATAGGTGTAACTACGAGCTTTGTTCCTTCCTGATAAGGATGAACTAGCATTCTCTTTACATGTAACGAGTCCAAATATATTTTTACAAGTCGAATCATCCGCTCATTGTCTGGTCGTTTCATCATTTGCATTTGCAATACTTTACCCTTTTTATCAATAAGAGGTATGATCCATTTTTGCTCTTGCTTCTGAAACTCCCATTCTCCCATTTCAGCAAATTCGATACAAAAGACTCCTTGTTTACTTGTCTCTAACCTGTTCGCTTTTACTTTTTTTAGTAGTTCTTCCCATGAGGTTATAAAGAGCGATTGCCACTCTGTCACATTTGTTTTTCCTTCTACTTCCCCTACTGTCTGTGAGCTAGATGACAATTGAAAATCGGCGTTAAGCTTTGCATGTTTCAACCCGAGAGATGAACGAGACAGTTCGTATCCCTTCCCTGCAATTCCCCATGGAACTTGCTTTTCATGGAGGTCTTCAGAAGTTGTGTTGTTCCCTTCATAAAACATGGGGCGTGACTGTGTGTATGTGATCCACTTTTCCTGTTCTCGATTATAGAAATAATACGTCACACCAACATAACCAGATTTCGTTTGCCAACCGGATGCACCAAAAGCATACAACGTAAGTGGTGGGACTTCATAATATTCTGAACGAAACGGACTCTCTTGCAGATGGTGGCGCTTTAGCAGCAAAATGTGTTCATAAATCGCGGACAGCGTTTGCCGATAAGATGCCATTCGAAAAGATACATGTTTCATCCGGTATAGCCCAATATCCGTCCCGAGCTTACGAAATAAATTCTCTAACTTTGCTAGTTTCAAAGAACGTGCTCTTACAGAAAGTTGCTCTATTTCATAGATTGTATTTTCGGTAAGGCGTGTTAACCCAAAGTGAACAACTTGCTCAATCATCTCTTTAAAAATAGATAGCTGATCAGGTGCAACGATAAGAGGCTGCACCTGTTTCGTTTCATGCGAAATCCCTTTCTCTTTTTGATACCAATATACCGCTTCCGCCTTATGCCGACATACCCCCTCCGCTTTGCATGTACAAATCGCATCCTCTACCGATTCAGCTGTTAGAAAGCGAACCGTTATATCCTCTTCTGGGAAGGACGCAATTAAAGCTCCCTCTTCTTCTAAAACAAATTTTTGCTGAAATGTTTCGCGAAACATCATTTCAGCCCACATTTTTCCGGAGACAATATGACGAACGTCCACATTCAAAAGAGCAGAAAAATCAACCTTTATGTTCTCTTCACCTTCGTACATTTTCTTTGCTTCTAACAGAGCCATAATGACATGCTTACAAATCGAACGTGCTTCACACGTGCAAGAGTAACTACGTATATCACCCGTAAACGTTACAGTAGTTTCATCATCAAGATGTATTTGCGCTGCATCCTCTTCTAAATCCATTTTGATATTTGTTGCAGCAGCCAAATCCTTCATTGCTCTCTTATATGTTCCTTTGTTGGACATAGCGATTAAATATGTTTCATCAATAGAGGAAAGAACATTTAAGAAATGATTGTTGCGATCCATTGTGCCAACCTCCCTGGTGTTAATGCCGCTACATGAGCACCGAGCGCCGCCATTTTCTTTGCTGCCTGTTTATCATAAAAAGGCTGTGCAGTCGGATCAAGAGAAGTAAGCACAATCAGTTTTGCCCCCGATTCTACAATCTTCATCGCCTCTCGGTACATTTCATTGTAACTGCCGCCTTCATATAAATCCGTTACAAGTACGACAATTGTTTTATGAGGTATCTCGATTTTATTCGTTGCGTAACGCAGCGCCTGAGCAATATATGTTCCTCCACCAAGCTGTACACTCATAAGCGTTTCCACCGGGTCGTCAATACGATCCGTTAAATCAACAACAGTTGTATCAAAGATGAACAGATCTGTCTTAATCGTCGGTAAGCTTGCAAAAATACCCGCCATAACTGCGCTATGAATAACAGAATCGATCATGCTTCCACTCTCGTCTACTGCGAGGATTACACGCCATGTGCTAACATGCTTCGTGGCAGCGTAAAAGTACGGTTTTTCAATATGAATGGCGTTTGTTTCCTTGTCAAAATGCTTTAAGTTCTTTCGAATCGTTTTCTTAAAATCAAAGTTGCGCATCGTGCGCACGCGGCTAGAACGATTTCGATCCGGTCTACCGCTTAATGCGTGCTTCACTTCTTGCTCTAAATTACGACGCAACTCCTCGGTGACTTTCGCTATAATACGTTTAGCTGTGTCTAATACATCCGGTTTTACATAATCTTTAAATTGTAAAATGCATTTTAATAAATTCATATTCGGCTCCATTTTTTCAAGCGTTTGCTTATCTTGCAATAGAGCTGTTAATTCATACTTTTCTAACGCATGATTTTCCATAATTTCAATGGTTTCTTTCGGAAATAACTCCCGCACTTTCGAAATCCAAGTCGGCACTGTTAGCTGAGAGGGGTCTAAGGATCCACCGCGCTCTTCTCCGCGTTCTCTCTCGTACAAAAAGTCCAGCACCTCGTCCATTTCTCTGTATACAGGCTCTTCTTCCTGAAATGTGATTTGGTCATCCGCATGTTTCCCAAGAACAAGACGCCAGCGATTTAAAGAAATGTTATTCTCCATCTTCTAGCCCCCGTCTCATTAAAATCCCCTTCGCTTTCCGATCTAACTGCATTACATACATCAGCATCTCTTCGGAAATTGGTTCTTCTTTTATCGCTTCTTCTGTAGCGCCATATAGCCTGGAAATCTGTCTAGCAATCGTATCCACCTCAAGCGGCGTGAATTGACTGAATAAGAGGCGCAAATGTGGCAACACTTGTAAAAATATCTCTTCATCAAGTTCTTCTAGAACATGAGACATTCCGCTAAGCAACGATTCGTTATATAAAAAGATATCTTTGGCACCAGCAAACAAACCATTCAAAAATATCGGAGCTTGCTTTTGCATATCACCGCTTCCATAAAAATATCCTTCTGCCACTTGCATTACCTCATCGATTTCCCGCTTTCCTAAAGAAGTTAACAGCCCAAATACTGCTCCCTCTACTTGACTTTCTCTTTTTTCCTTTTGCAAATAAAGCTCCAATGCATCAATAAATTGCTGATCTGCAGGCTGCATTGTATACAAATCAATAAGCTTTTCTGCAATAATCGCTGGTTCGCCCCCATCTAAAACAGAAAATAACGAAAGTGCTTTATGCCTAGCATGATCCGCTTGCTGATTTGCTTTTTCTATTTGCGATAAATAGTAAGCACAATCTGCCATAGAAGCAAAATCTCCATCCTTTTGCACAGCTTCATCTATAAATTGGGTGTACATGGAAAAGTCGGAAAACAAACCACTTAAGTAGGCTTCTAGCAATAAAAGGGCCACCTCCCCAGCCCGTCCCTTTGCCTTGTGCAGCTTTGCTCTTAGTATTTCCTGCGCCGCTTCTCTCACCGTTCCGCCATACACAGATAAATCAATCAGAGCACTTTCTACTTGTGCTGAAAAACGATATTTCCAAGTTTCGCGCATAAGATTAATATTCTGTTTTCTAGCTAAGTTTGGACCGCGTAGCTTCTCGCAAAATGGAACTCCTAAAAAGGCAAGGCAATGAAAAAATTGACTTAAGCGCAAGTGCCTTTCTTTCTTGTATATGTCAAGAATCATCTCCTGCGGTACAGTTGAACGTGCTGGTAGACGAAACGACCGAACAGAAGCACGAAAATCATGCACGAGCGGCGGCACATCCGCTTCTTTTGACAATTCCCCGCGCTTTGACCCTTGCAAACTCTTCTGAAGCAGTGCTAAAGGCTTATTTGCCGAGAATATTTCACCTTTCACAAATGTACTGCGCACTGCGTCCATCAATTCATACAATCCAGGTTGCATCTTTCCACGAAGCAGTGCAAGTTCACGTATCATTCGCGCAGCCTCAATCTCATCTGCCATTGATATTCCTTCTACCTTTAGCTGTCTAGCAATTCGTATCATAAATTGCTCAGCTACCGATTCATCCCTGTTCTCCCAAATATGTTGGTAAAAAGCAGGTGCAGGCATACCACTCTCATAGCCATGCATCTGATCACTTTCCAAAAAGGAATACGGCATAAGATAGTTTTTAGCATACGCTTTAGATAACGGACTTTTCGGCAGCTTTTTCTTTTTTCCTTCCAATTCAAGAAGCCCTTTCACATGAAAGCCTCCAGTAATAACGAGCACCTTGTCATACACTTTACGCGCTCTTTCAATTTCCTTTGCCATATGTATCTCCCTGGCCTCACAACCGTCTTCTGCCAGCATCCCCTGCGTATAGTCCGCACGCGTATAATAACAATAATGAAATAACTGACGGACAAATTCCTCGCTTGTCATATGAAAGCCTTGCAACTCAAAGTATTTCTCCCAAAACTCATGGAAACTTCGGCACCCCGTTTTTTCCGAAAGCATACGGACATATTGACTATGTCGGAAATATTGCTCGTCATATTTCCCATTCTCTTCCTCATTTTTCGCCAGAAACAAATATTCTTTATAAGGAAGATCAATAAATGAAACAGGAATACTCTGTGCAGCTCCTTCTCGCAGCGCGACAAGTTCCGGTGAATAGTCGAGAAAGGGATAGTACGCACGGTACTTTCCACTTTCTCCTCTTTCAAGCACATCCGTTTTATCATCATAACTGCAATATATACAAATCGGAGCCTTACTGTCTGCACTCACAATATGCGAAATAAGAGGGTTGCAGTCTATAGGTCCTTCTATAAGAATCGCATCCGGTTTATAGCATTTAACAATCTTTTGTATATGAAAAGAGCACGCAGGACTATGATGGCGAATCGGCACGTATACGACGTTTCGATCTAAATTGTAAGCTCTTTGAAACAATGCATTTACTTCAGCTGATTGCGAGCTTCGAAAAACGACTTCCATACCTCTCCTCCTACTTGACCTCGCGCCTTAACAATGCTTGTAAAATAACTGCGCAACTTTTCTAAATCATCCTTGTTTTCTTTCGCAATTGTCCCTGATAAATATCGAACAAGCGCATCCATTTTCACTTGTCCACTTCCATAATAGTACGCATCCATTGCACTTTGATAATATACAGATACCGCTTCTGCAGTACTCATAACAGAAGATGGCTGATCAATTCGTTTTCCTTCAGCAGTTACCCCTTCCCGAAGTTCATGAAAAACAGTCGCTAACAGCTGAACAACCGTTTCATCCACTTTTGGTGTGATGCCTGATGCCCCTAATAACCGCGTTACTTGTGACTCTATTATTTTTGCTTCAAGCTTTACATCTTGAATCGGATGCACCGTTTCAAAATTAAAACGACGTTTCAATGCACTACTCATCTCATTCACACCGCGATCGCGTGTGTTAGCCGTCGCAATAATATTGAAGCCAGGCTTTGCTGTAAGAATTCCTTGTTCTCCAAACTCCGGAATATTGAGCACCTTATCGCTCAGAACGCTGATCAATGAATCTTGCACTTCCTGTGGGCAGCGCGTTAACTCTTCAAATCTAGTTAATATCCCTTGTTCCATTCCAACGAAGAGAGGCCCTGGCACAAGCGCCTCCCTTACAGGTCCTTTCGCAAGAAGAAGTGCATAGTTCCACGAATACTTAATTGTATCTTCCATCGTAGCAGCTGTTCCTTGCACAGTGTTACGGCTATTTCTGCATATTGCGGCAGAAAGTAGCTCACTTAGCATCGTCTTTGCTGTTCCAGGCTCTCCGATTAACATAAGTCCGCGATTCCCTGCTAATGTAACAATCGCTCGTTCCACAAGCGCATCATTCCCATAAAACTTACGGCTAATTCCCACTTCTTTTCCTTCCCAAAGAAGCGGTTCTTCTTGTCCGATAATAAACGTACGAACAGCACGCGGTGACAATCGCCAGTTAGGTGGTTTTGGAAACGAATCATTCGCTTCTAACGCATTCAATTCTATTTCATATAATTCTTCCATTAATGGTTTAATAGACTGCATATGTCATTTCCTTTCTTATCGCTTACTTCGCCAGTTTTCATCACGGCCAAGGTTTGATTCTGTTGCCCGTTTTATATCATATAAAATTTCGCTAAAAAAGCGTTCCGATACTTGCTTTGGTAAAATGCGTCTCTCATGATCAATTTCGTCGTAGTCATATGAGCCGCGACTCACCGTGCCCGCTTTGTAAAATTGAATTTCAAATACACACACATCCTCCTCGCCTTCATACCCAACCGGCGCCCCTTCAAAAGCAAGCTCCGCTCCTAGTCCAGCGCGAGTATCTTCTTTATAGAATGTATAATATACACCGGCATCTTGAACCGACCCACGACTCCATCCGTACTTCGTCATCTTACCAAACAGCGAACGTCCATTCATCTGAATACCAGCAAACCTCTCCACAGTGACTTCCTCATCTTCCTCCACCTGAAATACTTCACGGTCAATTTGCGGAAATGGCTGAGTCACCTCATAATCTTCTAACTGTTCCTTCCATAATTCTCGTTCCTCTTCTGACAATTCTAGCGGATGGATTAGACCGATAACAGTTTCTGGCGTAAGTTCGTGTTCTTCTTCTTCAATCGTATTAAACGTGCCATCCTCCATATAGCGGAACATCGCTAGCAACTTCCCTTCCTTATACTCACCCCAAATAAGGGAGATAGCAAACTGCTGCATAATTGGATTTTCTACAAACAGCGACTGCCATGTATGTTGTGACCAATAGCGATTAAGAGAAAGCGCTGTTTCAAGACGCTGCGTTTGCATCGTAATCATAGTCCGGAGCTGTTTCTTTATAGAGGATAACTCCGCTTTCGCCTTCTCTGCTTTTTCCGCATCATCTTTTGCATTTGGTTTCGGAAGCGACTTCAGTCGTTTTCCTTCTTCCGTCTTTAACTCAATCTTCAAATTTGGAGTTAAATAAGCAGTAAACGTTCTATTGCCATAATCAATTGTCTTTTCACCGCGTTTATTAAAACCAAGGTCTGGAACAAGCTGATCTTCTAGCTCTTCTTCTGTAATACCACGCGTTTTCGCAGCGAGACTCAGCGCTTCTTTCGCAGCATTACGTACTTGCTTATGTTTATACTTAAATGCCATCGCATGGATAGACATAAGCCCAATGTGCGACTTAGACAACGCTAGCGACTGAACAGCCGCAGCAGCAATCGCCCCGCGCATGCCAAGTGCCCATTCATCAATCTGCTTTTTGAGTTGCATCGCCATTTCGTCATCACTATAAATACCATATAGCGAAAGAATACCGCGTTTCTTCGATTCCGCGCCTTGAGAAACCCAAAGTTGATAGATTGCTTGTATATTTTCCTTCAAGTCTTGTTCGTTAAGAGCGGCGCTTATTGCTTCTGCCACTTCTTTCTTCTCAATAACAGA
This sequence comes from Bacillus sp. XF8, assembly GCF_017498755.1. NCBI lineage: Bacteria > Bacillati > Bacillota > Bacilli > Caryophanales > Bacillaceae > Bacillus > Bacillus sp. XF8. The sequence goes on from NZ_JAGDQK010000028.1 coordinate 40,208, forward strand.
ATCTGATACGTACTGCTGGAAATATGCAAGAGGAATCATTGCATCTGCAATTGCTTCAGAATCACGAAGGCGGATTTGTGGTTCAAATCCAAGCCACTGCACAAATGCATTCTTTTTTTGCGGTGTTAAAATACGCGCACAAAGAGCTTCAATATTACCTGATGCTCCTTCTAAGTCCCCATCATCAAGCAATGGAGCAAACTTTTCCATCAAAGAAGCGTTTTTCTTTTCTTGTAATGCTTCCTGTACAAGCTTTGTATATTTGTCAGTTTTATAATATAAAAGTGTTTGCATTACATTTTCGCGTACAGCTTTCTTTCTATGATTTAATTCCTTTGCTACATCTTCTGCGGCTTCTGTATCTTTTGTAAGAAGTTCAACTGCAGCGGTACGTACTTTTTTAGAAGAATCCCCAAGGCTTTGAATGAGAAGATCACGTGTCTGAACGGCGTTATCCTTTGCCAACTCATCCAAGATAAAAATTCGTTCATCTGCAGAATACTCAGAGAATCCCTCTGTCACATACGCTCTTTCTTTTACAAACAAACGAACGAGTGCCTCCGTCGCCTTATCTCGCTTCTCACTATGCCCGGAAGCTTGTTCAATAGAATAAGAAACAAGCTTCTCCATCGATAAACCGTAGGAAAGCAGATCTTCTAGCACTTGTTCTGGCGAGTTCTCCATCGCAGCATACCGGTGCAGAAGTTCGTATAAGCTATAGTGATAGCTGTAGTTTCTCCCAAGTTGAAGCGTAAGAACTGCTTCTCTCTTTGCCGCTTCCTCTATATCCCAAAGTAATGCAATTTCTAAAACAGGCATTCTCCAATAATTATTTCTAAACTTCGAGCTTTCGAACCATCGCTTCATATCCTCAAATGATACATTGCCTAATAAATAGTTACGATATGTACCACGTATGTCAGATGATTTCGTTTGAAGTACAACCGTTACAAACTCTTCACGTACTTTGTTTCTATGTAGTTCATACCCTTTTTCCGCTAAAAGCATTGATACGAAAAGGTAATGACTTTGACTTAAATGTTGCAGTGTACGCTGCACAAATTCCGGTTGCTCTTCCACCATACGAAGCAACAATTGGTATTCATATACGCGATCAAAATCAACAACACTTAACTGATGCTGCGCAAGGCGATACGCGAAAAACCTTTCCTCTGAAATACCGAATTGCTCACACAAATCTCGAGTTGTTTCATACAATTGTGCATAAAAACCTTTTGCTTTTTTGTAATTTCCAGACTGTTCAAGAGTATGGCTGACATGTGAAATTGCATAATTCATAAAATTTTTAACAGAGCATTTCACTAACAACTCCATATATCTTCTTGCAACATCCGAATGCGTATACAAACGGAAAATTTGCTGCCAAGTAAAATCAGGTAAAGACCCACCAGCAAACACCTTATTAACAGACTCGCCTCGAACGTAATTTTGAGCTGCTTCAATCTTCTCGTCTGCTCCGCTTAACCTCAATATATACTCCGCATGCTCTTGCAATTCTTCTTCCAGTAAAGAACGATAAGGAAGAAATCTCTCATAATCTGCATCTAACATAACGAGAAGCAAAAGTAATTTTTGCCTACCTGTTATAACTTGTAACTGCTCTTCTATATACTTCGGATTCTCCTTTATTAATTGTCTAAGAAAAACATCCGCTTCATTTACAGAACGCGAAAGATTCGTTAAATACTTACAAGCAAATACTACAAGTCGATCGAATGAAAGACCGCTTTTTTCAAAATAAACCTTTATATTTGGAAAACTTATATATGAAAAACGCACGAGAAGAACATTCAACAGTTGATCCTCAAGCAAATGATAAAATAACCGAAAAAACACTGAATCTTGCTTATATGTTTTCCTAAAGTCATTCATGAACTGCCAAGCAAAATCACTACGCTTATTTTCGCGAATCGTTGTTTGTTCTATATGTTTTAAAACTTCTTCATCCCTCGTCTGCAGGTAACGTAATGCTAATTCTTCTTGTGTCCCTGTCATATTAAGATGTTGAAACAACTGATATGTACTGACTGCCATCCTCTCCGCCTCCCTGGTTCTTTTATAAACTCATCACATTATCATATGTATATGATAATACCCATTCTCTCACATATCTGAAATTTCAGATACAGAAATACGGAATATATTTACATTATTAGTATATCATATCACCCTAAAAACGAACATATGTTTCTTTAAAACAATCATTAAAAATTTGATTTAAAGATAAACAAAGTAAGTGATGAGTGTTTTCATGGTATGATGTATAGGTACTAATTTTTGAATAACAAGTTTTAATGAAAAAACGTATGGAGGCATTGATTGGCAAATATCAACCAACATATGAAAGAAGAGTTATGGGCGATGTTTGTAAATCCATAAAAGTTGTGTCAAGACATGAGAAAGCATTACCGGTATGTTGTTTAAAAATGGGTAGAGCCCTTAATTTACCCGTATTATTTATGTATCCTACATATAAAGAGCATCCCCTTCATTTTATCACTCAATTAAATTTAGCAGAATTACATAGCGAAGAAACACACAAAATGGGTTACCAGAAAGTGAAAAGTTATATTTCAGATGAAGATTTAAAACATCGCCGCTTTCAGAATATCCGTTGTACGTTGCAGTCCTGTTGGGCGAAATAGATTATATAGGATAGACATTTTGCTTTTGGTTCTGCATAGCAATGACGAATATGTCAGAAAATCAAAGTGGGTTTATATGAGTGGGGGAATCGTATGAGAAAATATGATATTTATGAGTCAAAGAGAAAAGTAGTCGGATTGCTTTTTTTGACTTTGGTAGTTGAAGTGATGTTTCTCTTTATTGTTATGTATGCATTTTCATCTGAGGAACCTAATTTCATAGTTGGATTTTTATTTGGAGCTCTTGCATTCGTTGTACTAATTGCTCTTTGGAAAGTTATCCAAAAAATGCTTACGAAAAAACCAGTCATCATTTTAGAACAAGAATACATTACAATTATTAACAATCCAAAATATCCTGTAAAAATTGCTTTGGAGGATGTATTAGGTGTTTTACCTTATGCAATACAAGGGCAAAAATATTTAGGAATTGTGATGGAAGATGATGTTGAGGATCGATATATCGCCTCTATACCTTCAAAAGGACAAAGGCTGTATCGAGTTAATAAGCGCGCTGGATTTATACCATTTAATATTCATATGAATTTATTGAAAATCGATGGAGAAGTATTAGTTGAGAAGTTATACGAGTATGATATAAGCTTTTTAATTCATGAAGATGAAGCAAAATAGTATAATAAAAGAATGAATGTAAGTATAAGAAAAAAGAACATCTTGATAAAAAAGATGTTCTTTTTTCCTTATTTTGTTCTGTCGCTTTTTATTAAATAGGTAAAATTAACGAATATATCTATAACCCTCATTCTTGAAAAATCACTGCTCTTTTTTATAAATATTTTAACTTTATTTAATATCTACAGTGAACGTTTTGAACCTCTCGTGTCTTTAGTTGTGAGAGATTCAAGAAATGTTATTTGGTACTAAGGTTTATTTTCTACTAAAATACTCTCTTTCTAGAATAGCGAACTAGTATTGATCACCCCCCATTTATTTTGCCAAAAAAGTTCTTCCTTAAAAATAGCTTCCCTATTTATACAAATACGTTCATAAAAATGTTGCACCGTTATATGCTTTAGATTTAGTATTTAAAAGGATGTTATTTATTTTTGATGGTGTTTATAAGGATTACAGCTATTTTTCAAGACTAAAAAATACTTTTCATTTTTATAAATTAATTAATATTACACTACACCCTCTGCTATGCTTCGTTGTGCCATAATAAAAACAGTCTGGCAACATTCCTAACTGCTTTTATTTTACCGTTAAATTCCGCTAATAAGAGGGTATTAATTATGAATAACAAAATTTAATTAGGTAGGTGTGAATGTTGTTATATAAAGTAGACAATTTTAAGTTTTCCGAAAAATACGATTGTTGGGACGGATCTATAAACGTAAATTGTCCTGTTTCGTTTTTTGAACAAAAAAATATTGAGATAGATGGGTATTTAGAAAGTAATCAGCCTTTAACAAAAGAAGCTTATAATACGCTATGTTATTTAAAGGAACACTTTGATATTATTTATGAAAATATACTAAATGCTCTATTTGAATTGCAATTTAAAGATTTAATGAGATACGAAATATATAATGAACATGACCAATCCTGTAGCCCTATTACTTTTAATAGTGTGGAAGAAATCCATCCTTATTTAGGTACTCCTATATTTGAGATTTTACCTGACTATACGAAGGACAATTATGCTTACTTTGCAATTTCATTTCATAAAAATTGCTTGCTATCTATTAAACATGGTCTTACAGCTTTATTTTTTAGAAATGATATGATCGATATTCAACCATCTGATTCATACTGTATGCTTCAGATGCTTATGGACTACGAGGAAGACTGTTCAAAGTGGCAAAAAAGCTTTTGGTTAGTGTGTTTTGAACTAACTAAGGACAACTTATTTGGAGAAAAAGAATTGGTTAGAGCCAAGTGGTTGAAAAGTAAATAACTCTTTCTTTCTACTAAAATTAGCATTTATAGCATCTTTTCAATCCATTTTCAAGTACTTATCTTATGTACTTTTGTATTTTTAATTAAAGTTAAAGAAAGACTCCCGTAAGTTTAGTCTCCAAAACTTTTCATTTTTTTATTAATCCCTCCGAAGGGAATAGCCTTACAATAACGTCCATTTTTATTTTCATGATTTTATCCCTTTCGTTAGTACAACTATCTAAGGGCATCTACCTAATGCCCTTTTGTTCTTCCCTTATAATACTTAATAGCACAAGTTCCAACTGAGAATTAATAACTAGTGCGACTTTTTTCTATTTTCCCCTTTAAATATTCTGCAATTTCTGTTTGACCTCTTTCAAGAGCGAATGCATAAGCATCCATACCTTTCATGTTGTCACCAGAGTATTTTATAGATATATCTATATGATTCTCAACTAACAATTTAACAATCTCAAAATGACCACCATATATTGCCGCAAACAGAGGATTTCTATCTGGTTCACTAGTATCAATCTCAATATTATGGTTAATGAGATATTCCGCAATCTCTAAATGTCCTTTTGTAGCCGCTCTTTCAAGGGCATTTGTAGAAAAAGTTCCACCCTGTGCATGAATATCTATCCCTGCATTAATAAGATATTCTATTATTTCTAAATGCCCGTGAGCTGCGGCTACATGTAACCATGTACCAAAGGGTGTCATCCATGTTAACATTTCTGGATCTTTCTCAAGTAAATCTCTTAATGTATCCAGTTGCCCCCTTTTTATAGCACCTCTAATATCTTTCGCAACTTGAGTCTTATCCATTTTAGTTTCTCCTTTAATTATTATCCTCTAAAAGTAGCTCTTTGCCCAAGGTCTTCTAGTATTTCAACAATATCATCTCAGTCTCCACCTGCCGCATCGACTGCTTTTAAATGATTTGCACTTTTTCCAAAATACGCAATAGTACGTTGTTCAATAATTCAATTTGTAAGTGTCTGAATGCTCTCATCAAGCTTTTTTAATGCTTTTGTTTATCCTTTAAGTGCATCTGCTTTCGCCTTATATGCCTCCCAATTGTAATACGCTTTATTTTTGGCAGATGTCACATCATCTAACGTTTTTTTGACGTATGGGCTCAGAAGGACTCTTTTTTATATTGATATTTTATCAAAAACTAGTAACTTTTTTACGATTTATTAAGATGAAATGCTTGATTACTCTGGTTAAAATAATAAAAAAAGAGGCCTTTCATAAGACCCCTCTCCTTACTTCAACTTTCCTTCAAAAACAATTCTTCTTCCGCACGGTTCTACAACTGTTTTTCCATCTTTCTTCACTTCATGAAAGATCGGCTCTTCCATGCGGCGAGAAGGTGCATATCCTTCTTGTTCCATACGTGCTAAGCAATCTGTAATTGTTTCGTTCTCTTGTACTTCAAATTTTTTCTTATTAGGTTGTTTTGTCATGTCCTAACCTACTTTCTATTTTTCTAGATGCTAGTTGACTTTTCATATATGTGATATATAGAAGCGCAATAATTGCCATTATTATCATAACCGCTATAAAAAAGCTTGTATACTGTATTTTTTCTATAAATATGCCTCCTAATACAGGCCCCAATATACTTCCTATACTAAAGGCAATTCCCGATAATATATTCCCAGCTGGTAGTAAGTGTCTTGGCAATAAATCCGTCATAAAGCCAAGTCCTAATGAGAAACATGAACCGATTACCATACCCGCTAAGAGCATGCATCCAAATACAATCCAATAATACCCGTCAAACATCGCAGCAAATAAGAAAATAATTGTACTGATGCTGAATGTCCACGTTAAAATGCGGTCTCTTCCATATTTATCACTTAATATACCAAGCGGGATTTGCGTAATGATTCCCCCGATTGCAAATGCAGGTAATAAGAAGGATACATCAGCGACAGACCATCCTTTGCGCAGTGCATATACTGGCAAATTACTATTCAGCATTGCTTCTAGCACACCGTATGCTAAAGGTCCAATAAGTGCAATCCATGCAAGAACAACTACTTGTTTGTAACGAGAAAGTGATGACTCATTATTCTTTCCTGTGTCATCTTGCTCTGGAAAAGCGTTTTTAGTTGGAAGTAATAGTAGCCATCCAATTAGACAAAGAACCGTAGATACAATAAATGGCGTTGCAAGGCCGTACTGAACAGTGCTAGCTAAGTATGGTCCTACAGCAAAACCAATACCAAAAAACACTCCATATATAGATACTTGCCTTCCTATTTTACTAGGGTCAGATGTCGTTGTAATCCACGTTTGCGTTCCGACATGTAACATATGATCTCCTACCCCAACTAGAAAGCGTAAAATAAACCATGCCCAAAATGAAAATGTTTGTGTAAAAAAGAATAATGAAATAATAACGAGAAATCCACCGATTACGATAATCGGTTTCATTCCAAACCGCTGCATCGGTTTCTCAAGCCACGGCGAAATAAATAAAATTCCAATATATAACGCAGTTGCATGAAGACCGTTAAAACTAGAACGAATCCCTTCTTGCTCAAAAATCATCGCGATAGCTGGCAACAGCATCCCTTGTGATAATCCAGAAATCGCAACAATTCCAACCATAATCCAAAATGTAAATCGTATTGACATCCTCTTTCCTCTCCCTTTACAAATTCACCAATTTTCATTATAAACTGTTTTTAAGAATGAGTGTGCAAATACCAACATAAAAAGGAGTCAGCAGGTTACCCTTCTAACTCCTTCGTCATCGCAAACATAAGACTTTACATACTTTAAATCAAAAAACTTTCATATAAAAAATTACATATCATACTTGCTATATCATGTACACGTGAAGAGGATTGTAAAGATTACGTATAGAGAAAATATACAAATACTATAGTGTGAAATTTTTCTCCTTAGGAAATCACTATTTATTTTCTAACCAATTTGTAACATGCTTTATAAATTCATCTAAGCAATCAATAAATGGCGAATGCCCACAATCCTCTAATATGACTAGTTCAGCATTCGGAAGATGTTTTGCTAATTCTTCTCCGACCACTTGCGGGACAACATAATCACGATCTCCTTGTACGACAAGAGTCGGTACCCTAAGACGATGAATATGCCCATTCCCTGGTACAACTCCATTATGTTCATCTGAAATATTAAATGTAATTAAAGCATAGTTTACATCGACAAAATTACGCTGTGTTAACATATCATCTAAATATTTTTCGTAGCGCTCTGGATCTGGTTTGTTATGTGTATAAATGAGTAAGTCCCAAACCGTTCGATAATAGAGCTTGTTCATATTTTTAATTGCATCTAGTACAGGAGCAATTTGAACTGGATCTTGTGCAATTTCTTCTTTTGTTTTTAATAAAGTGGATGCGATAGGTTGACCGTTTATATCTTTTTTGAAAATAGGATATCCTTTCATTCCAACTGATTCAACCAAAATCAAATTCTCTACAAATTCCGGATGAGAAGCTGCAAACTCCATCGCAACACCACCACCCATTGACCAACCCATCAATGAAAACTTTGTCAGTTGCAGTTCATCTATAAATAGCTTTACATCATCTGCAAAGTCTTGCAATGAATCTATTGGCTTATTGTATGTCGATTTCCCAAAACCCCTTAAATCAATGGCATAAATATGATATTCATCTTGTAATTTCTCAATGACTAAATCCCAATGCTGTGAAGATGTCATATTCCCGTGAATGAGTATAAGTATTTCTTTATTTCGCCTTCCAACTTCTTGGTATGCGATTGTTTCTCCATTTGATAACGAAACAAATTCCATTGTTGCAGGCTTAATCATCACATGTTCCCCCCATTCAACTATAATAGAAAGAAAATTCTAAACTTATTTTTAGAATACCATATGGAATGTATGTTCTCAATACAAAAATTATGCAAATTATTTACATAAAACAACATGTCTATCACTAGACAATTCTGGTGAAAAGGTATATAGTTAGCTAGGTAACTAATTTGAAAGGATCAAACAAATGGACGAAAAACAGCATTTTTTTCACATTGTCAGTCAAACTTCTCGAAAGTTTACTAAGAAATTTAATGAACGTGTATCACCAACAGGTTTATTTAGCGCACAATGGGCTGTCATTTTCCGAATCAATCAAACCGGACCTTGTACACAAACTGAGTTATGTCAGTATTTAAACGTTGAATCACCAACAATGACTCGCACATTAACACGTATGGAAACGATGGGATGGATTATTCGAACTGAGGGAAAAGATCGCCGTGAAAAGCTCATTTCCTTATCAGAAACAGCATTGGAAATGATTCCAGTATGGCAAGAAGAAGTTGATACTTTCGAAGAAAAAACGTTGCAGAATATTAATGAAGCCGATTTGCAACGAGCATTTCAAGTACTAAAAACGATTATTAAAAATTTAGATGATTAATTGGAGGGATGACGATGCAAAGTGAGAGACTTTGGACGAAGGACTTCCTTGGAACTTGTTTTAGTAGTCTGTTTCTCTTTTTAACGTTTTACATGCTTATGACCACCCTGCCCGTCTATGTAATAGAGGGCTTGAAAGGAAAACCCGAAGAAATTGGTTTAGTCGCAACAGTATTCCTTATTTCTTCTGTCCTATGCCGCCCGTTTACCGGAAAGTGGCTTGACGATTTAGGGAGAAAGAAAATCTTATTTATTTCTCTTTCATTATTTTTAGCTGCTACCGTAATGTATTTCGGTGCACAAAGTTTATTTTTATTACTTGCCCTGCGCTTCCTTCACGGGATTGGATTTGGAATGGCGACTACAGCAACAGGTACAATTGTCACAGATGTCGCACCACCTCATCGACGCGGTGAAGCACTTGCCTATTTTGGTGTATTTATGAGTCTGCCGATGGTAATCGGTCCTTTTTTAGGTTTAACAATTATTTCACACTTTTCATTTACGGTTCTGTTTATCGTTTGTTCTGTCTTTTCATTATTAGCATTTCTATTAGGTTTACTTGTAAATATTCCACATGAAAAGCCAGTAAGTAAACAAAAACGTGAACGAATGAAATGGAAAGATTTAATTGAACCTTCTTCGATTCCAATTGCTCTGACAGGCTTTGTTTTAGCATTTTCTTATAGTGGCATATTATCTTTCATTCCTATTTATGCAAAAGAAATTGGTTTAGGAGAGATTGCAAGTTACTTCTTTATCGTGTACGCACTCGTTGTTGTACTTTCTCGTCCATTTACAGGAAAGATATTTGACCGTTTCGGTGAAAATATACTTGTTTATCCTTCTATTATTGTGTTTACAATTGGAATGTTCATCTTAAGCCAAGCACAAACGTCATTTTGGTTCCTTGGTGCAGGTGTATTAATTGGTTTAGGCTACGGAACATTAATTCCAAGTTTCCAAACCATTGCTATTTCCGCGGCTCCAAACCATCGACGCGGCTCAGCAACAGCTACTTATTTTTCATTCTTTGATAGTGGCATTGGTTTTGGTTCTTTCATTTTAGGTATAGTCGCTGCCCAAACAAGCTATCATAATATGTATTTTATCGCTGCTATTATCGTTGCATTTACATTACTTATTTATTACGGCTTACATGGTAGAAAGCAAAAATTCAAAAAGCAACGTACAGATGGAAAAATATCAGCTTAACGTTAATAAGGAAAGTAAACTTCTCTGTTTACTTTCCTTATTTTGTCTTTCTAACAAAACGAGCGTATACTTATTGTAGAAATAATAAGGAGGTATATATATGAATTTTAAAAAGTCCCCCCTTTTATTGCTTATACTTACACTATTATTTGTCGTAACAGGACTTGGATTTGTACTTTTCAAACAAAATAAGGTCTCTCCTTCTAAAGAGAACGTGACAAAGGAAAATTGGTTACAAGACCCCTATTTACGTTGGTCATACACACATATGAAGGAACTAGCGTTAACAAGTGAAGTGAAAAATAATCCTGAACAAGTAGCAACATTCCCTACTGCACTACAAAACTTAGATGATTTCTCTGTTAAAAAGGAAAATGGAGAAAATGTTCCTTTAAAGAAACTGCTGGATGAAAATAAAACAGATGCATTTGTCATTGTACATAACGGAAAACTTGTTTACGAGCATTATTTCAATGGATATAAACAAAATGAGCCACACGGGATGGCCTCTTTGGCTAAAGTATTTACTGGTGCGCTTGTGCAATCATTAGCTGAAGAAGGACGCATCGATGTAAATAAGACTGCTAAAACATACATCAAAGAATTACGAAATACGCCATTCGGGAAAGCAATGATTCAACAATTAATGGACATGCAAATTTCTGCTGAATACCCGACACACGGGTATATGCAGCGAGGATTAGAAAATCAAGATGCTCAGTTATATTTAGCTAGTAATATGCTTCCTCGTAGTAAAAACTATGATGGCCCTATGAAAATTTATGATATGTTACGAGAGGCAAAAGAAACTGCACCGCCTGGAACTGAGTTTTCTTATAATAACGGCTCATCCGAAACACTCGGCTGGATTATACGGACAGTAACCGGTAAATCATTAGCCGAAAATGTAAGCGAACGAATTTGGTCCAAAATAGGTATGGAAGAAAATGCTTATTATATTACTGATGAAACAGGAGTTGAACAAGCGAGCGCCGGTTTAAACGCCACTGCAAGAGATATGGCTAAGTTTGGTCAATTGATTTTAAATAACGGTCGTTACAATGGCGCACAAGTTCTTCCTTCCTCTATTTCAGAAAGTATAAAAAACATACAAGAAAATGAGCTACCAATCGGGCCAGGTGCATCTATTTCTTATCATAATCAATGGTGGATTCCCCACAATGAACAAGGTGCCTTTGAAGTGTTAGGAAGCTATGGGCAATGCCTCTATATAGATCCAAAAGCAAATATGGTGATTGTACATTTTTCCTCAGATGCTGAACCAAGTAGCGATGTTCATGCAACTTATTCAAATATGTATGTACAAATTGCAAAACATTTAGAAAAGCTTTCACAGAAGTGAAAGCTTTTCTTCATTTTTATTTGAATCGAAATCATGTAAAATAGTTCGTTTTTTATGATTTGGTTTTACTTTAGAGTACAAAATTCCACTATGTATTAATTAGATAATAAAATCACGAAAAGCATGGTTATGTTTAACCATGCTTTTCGTGTTTCGATTTACAAAACTACATATTAACTTTCCTGTTTCAATTGAAGTTTTTTCTTTCTCCAAGGTTTTAAATAGGAAATAATAAATATGAAAATAGTAACAACAACTTGAAAATAGACTGCATATTGTCTGATCGCATGATTTTGAATGAAAACCGGATTACTTAAAGCTAATTCTTTTTGCGTTTCCAATAATTCCATATTGGCTACCATCAATTTGTCTATTACAAAAATTCCAACAAACGTTTGGATCATATAAAGAACAAATTTCACCCCAACCCATCTATACTTAAAAAACCCCCAATTGGTGAAAAATCCGTATGTAAAACCGATTAGTAAAGTTCCAATTGCTCCCCATCTAACAACATTATCACTAATTACGATAAGTGTTTTATAACTGAGATAGGACTCGTTATATTTTGTCATATCAAGATGAAGATTTAGCGCCAATGAACTCAAAATTCCCCCAAAGAATAATACTACTAGAAAAACATGAATAATTTTGAGCCACCTCATGCCATTAGGTCCTATTTTTCTCATTCTCTATACCTCCAAACTACTCTATTGCTTTTTAGAAAAATATTTCTATACGTTAATACCAACAGATGTCGTCACTGTATTAGCACTATTCATTATAATAAGAGCAAAATCATTTTATAATGTGCCACAGTCTTAATTGTCCCTACTTCTATGGTCTTATTTTTAAAATGGTAATTATCTTTATATCAAATCCTTTATAAAAAAGATAACAGACGTAAAAACTGTTACCTTTTATCTCATACAGATTATTTCTCTTCATGTATTTGTTAAGCTTTACAATGAAGTTGAAGTTTCTACTTTGAATTCGAATCCAATGGTTTTAAATCTTATCAAAGCTGTCGTACACTGACAAAATTGTAAGATCCGATTAGTTTAAATTCTAAGTAAATAACAAATTTTTCTTTTAAAATAGATTTTATTAAAAGGCTCTATTAAAGTTCAATGTTGATATTAGGCGTAAAAATAGAACTTCCAATTTAATGAAAGTTCTATTTTTAATTATTTGCTTATTAAACTAACGCCCCGTTACTTTAAGTGTAAATCTTCACAAACTTATTCATCGCAATATATAACTGTTGTTAAATAACGATATCACTGTAATAAAGCATAAAAAAAACATCTAAAACTTTAATATGGAGTACACCTTTAAGTCCTTATGTTCCCCTTTAACATACATTTAAAATTGTTTTATAATCATTCGCTGTTCCTTTTCTATTTTTCATAAAAATGCTCCTTTTTCTTCTTTATCACCCTTCTTTCGTTTACTTATTTTATGATTTTTTCCGTATAGCTCCAACCCATATATGATTTTATATTTTCACTCTTCTCCATCTTCATTAACTTTTTTACACCCTATCTAAATAAAAAAATGACTAAACAACTAAAAAACTTCCTATATATCGTTTGTCAGAAGTAGAGTGTTCTTAGAAGAAAAATGAAATAATATTATTATTTCTACACAATCTCAACAAAAACGAAAAGGCCTCTTATTTTCCTCCACTTATCTGAAAACGATATAACTTAGTTTTATACTAGCTTTTTTACATAATAACTATGGCAGTAATTCATTGTTTTCTATACATCTTATTACATCTCCCCATTCCTCATAGGAAAGATTTAATCTTCTATATGTAAATAACGTCGTACAAACAGTTTCAATTATCGCTGGATTATTTCGCAAAAAATCCCACCTTAACACTCTCGGTACATCATACTTTTTGTACTCTTTGCTTTCCTTGATGATCCCATCAACTTCTCGTTCACAAATTCCCCTTACTAAATAATCTGCTCTTAATTCTTGGTATACCTTTTTAAACGATTCATTATGATGTTTCAATTGAAGTAAACAAACGATATACGTACGAAACAAATCATCATTCCGATTACAGCATCTCAATATATTTTCTACTTCACTCATAATTTTTTAGCCTTTTCTTGTATTTCTAAAAGCCACTTTTCACGTTTTGTTTCCTTACTTGTTTTTACAGACTGAAAGGCAGAACGTTTTATTTGGCGTATACCACAAAATCCTAAAATACCCTTTTTCATAATCACCCAATCTGCAGAGCGATATAAGAGTGCCACGTACCATAACGGTGAATCTAAAGTATTAATAACCCATGCCGTTTTCCCTATAAGCAATCCTTTCGGCATTACACCTTCATATCTATATGCAAACCCCGCAGCAAAAACACAATCGATAAAACCTTTTAAAATGGCAGGCATTCCCCACCACCAAATTGGATAAATAAAAATTAAAAAATCTGCTTCCTTGATTAATGTTCTGTATTTCTCTGTCTCTTCTTCATACGCTAAATCACGTCTTCTCTTATCCTCATTAAAAACAAGTACTGGGTTAAATTGTTCCTTATGTAAATCAAGTAATATAACCGAATGATTTGTTTCTTGAAGTCCTCTTTGCACATGTTCTAAAATGGATGCATTGAAACTAGATGGATTAGGATGTGCATATATGATGAGTATGTTCACCTTTTAACAACCCCTTTCCTTAAATTCCCTTTTGACTTCCGAAAGGTTGCGTGATATTCTAATACATGTCAAGTGGCAAGCCCATTTGACAAACCAACTGACACCTACTCGGCGAAGGTGTCTCTTTTCGTTTCTAGCCGAATGAAATGCCTCTTTCAGGGCATATTCAACTTTTGACACTACACACTCAACACCATTCCCTTGTATCAGGCTGCTTCTGCAGTCTTTTACTCTACATACATTTTAAATTTTCAGATATATTATAACATAAAAAAGAGAGACTAAACTAGCTCCCTTTTCTCGCCTTATAATATACCCCTTTTTCAGCATAGTGGTATTCATCATTAGCTAAAGTAATTTTCCCATCCAGTTTCAGTTCGTCTAATAACCTTGATAAATAAAATTGGTGTAACATTTTTTTCGTGAATTTTCCTTCATGATGCGAAACGATATGTTCTTGAATATCTAATAATGATATGGGTTTATCTTGCTCTATCATATATTCATATACTGCATTACGCAGCTTTACGTATTTTTCAAGTGTCACAGTACAATTGCAACCCCTTTCTTCTTATTCTGTTGTTTTTAGAATCGGTTTTTTTACAATAAAAAAACCTCTTCGATAAGAAGAAGTTACATATATCTTCGTCTTATCTCCCAGAACAAATATGTTCTGCTGGAATTAGCACCTGCATCGCGGTTGCTGGGTTTCATCGGGCCAGTCCCTCCACCTCTCTGGATAAGAAAATATTCACTTTATATCTTACTATAGCTACTTCTATTGTAATTGTCAAACAATATAAAATAACCGCAATGAGTAATATTTTCTTTTCTAACGCCCATACTAAAATTGTATGTAGAAAAGGAGGAAAATATGATGAATAAAAATGCTCGTGGATATGTTCAAGATTCTTATCATTCTTTGCATGAAGCAAAACAATCTTTAGAAAATGCATTGCAAACAGTCGAAAAAAGCGGTAATCGAGAACGAATCGAAAAATCTCTCCAGGCTGTAGAACATGCTTTACAAACATGTGATCATACGGTTCATATTTTAGAACAAAAATAGATACTTCCCATCTCTTTACTGGATGGGAAGTATCTCAAATGGCATACTACAACAGTATTGCCGTTACAATTAAAAAATATACAGAATTAACGATTTCTAAAACCCCAACTTTTAATATAGATATCTTTTTACCATACAAGACGATTGCACGAACTAGGCTTGGTATAAACACAAGGGAAAGCCATGGATTTACCACTAAAGAGGCAATGATTAAGAGAATATGATAGCCCCATGAAACATAACGGTAAGTAGGGTTATTCTTTTCACGTATCATTGTTTTCACATAAAATGTACTGCCTAAAAAGTATAGAAAAGAAATACCTGCAATTCCAAAAGCTATTTCATCAACTGTTTTCATCGAAAAATAATAACTAATCAAACCACCTATGCAAAAAATGAGTATTGCACAAATATCATTTACTAAAGCTCGCTCCTTTTTTTGACGGGCGAAATATATATTCACCATAAAGAGCGGAATCATAATAGCTGCGAAGAAAAGAATTCTCCATTCGTATAGTAAAGATAGTATCCCGAAAACACATGCAATCATAAAATAAGTAATTGCGGAATGTAAAAATTCTTTCTTTCGTGTTTGCTTCATGTACATTAAAAATGGATACGTTGCTAAATAGATACATAACCAAGCGATAAAGAGCGGAATATGATATAAAGTAGATTTACCAAGTAGAACACTAAGTATAAATGGAATCAGCAGCATCCCCCATGCACCGTGCTGCTTTGGAACAACTAGCTTCATGAATATGGCATCTCCTCTTTGAAATTTTTTCTCATTTACTATTATATAAAAAATCTCATATAAAAATCGAAACATATTAAATCAATTTCTTGACACTTTCCATATTATAATCTGTATAAAAAATGCTCCTCACCAATGGTAAGAAGCATGAAAGAGGCAAACGAATATGTAAGTCGCGACCCTACTTTATATTCTTATGCTTTGCAATATTTGCTTATGCTTTGTTTGCTTGAGATACTAACTCTTTATCCCCATCTAAAATTCCGTATTTCTTTTTAAACCTCGTAATGATTCTAATCCAGGATGAACTAAATAAAACAAGAAAGATTACATTTGAAAGTGCATGAGCTAAATCAAAGTAAAAACTTGCAGCGTAGTATGCAATAAAGTCTTTCCATGTTAATCCTTCTAAAAAGCCAAGTATCCCCCACAAATTCATAATCCAGCCAAAAACAAAGCCTGCTATGAATCCATAAATAACCCTACCCCATAACTTTCTCATTATAAATGTATTTCTCAGTAAACCAGCTATAAAACCTATCATACCCCACGAAAACATTTGCCAAGGTGTCCAAGGCCCTTGTCCTAAAAATATATTAGATACAAGTGCTGCCGTTGCCCCAATTATAAAGCCTGTCTCACTTCCAAAAACAATTGCAGATACAATAATAACAAAGGAAGTTGGTTGTACACTTGGCATAATTGAAAATGGTACACGACTAACTGCTGCTATTGCTGCTAAAACAGCTACAATGACTATTTCACGTGAAACAAATGTTTTCCTCTCAAATCGTATGTAAAAAGGTAACATAATAATACATAATAGAAATAAACTATACCAAATATAATATTCATCTGTTACAAAAGAAGTAAACAAAAGTGTACTTATTACAATAATGAAAATAAGCGTTATGATAGCAAAATATCGTTTGGACACGCTTTGTACACATCCTCCCACGTTAATGCATAAGGTAATTGCTTGCGAATAAAACGATTAATAGATGTTGTATAAAAGAAATTATCACTAAAGAATTTCTTTGGCATATCATCCATAATTACTTTCCCATCAAATAACATCATACAATGATCCACATATTTAGCTGCAAATTCAATATCATGTGTTGCCATCACAATTGTTGTTCCTTCCTTTTGTAACTCTTGAAACAGCCCACCTAATCTTTCTTTTTTCTCTGGATCCAAGCCTTTTGTCGGTTCGTCTAGTAATAATAGACTTGGCTTCGATAACAAGGCTGTGCACAGTGCAATTAACTGTTGTTCTCCCCCGCTACAATCATGCGGGTGACGATCGCGAATAGCATGAAGCCAAAATCGTTTTAACATATCTTCTGCAATTTCTTTCCCTTTAACACCATATAATTCATTTGCTCTTTCAAAAACTTCATCCCACACCGTCTCAAATGTAAAATGATAATACGGATGTTGTGATACAAATCCGATTTTTTTAAATCGTTCCTTTGAATTACTTTTATGAATCTCCGTTCCGTCCAACCGTACTTTTCCTCTTCTAGGTTTATTTAATCCTGCTAAGATCGTTAAAAGTGTTGATTTTCCAGTACCATTTTTCCCAACAAGCGCAGTCCACTTCCCTTGTTCAATTGATAAGGTTAAGTCCCGTAAAATAAAAGGGCTATTTTTTTCATATTGAAATGATATATGTTTTGCTTGTAAAATCACTTCTTTTTTTTCTGTTTGCGATATAACTGGCACTTCATGTTCGATAGATACGTTGGAATGAATTTGTGTTTGTGCTTCCCTTACTGTAAAGGGTATTTGCTCTACATTCCATTCTAAAAACAACCTTGGAATTTGAGGGATAAATGGTCGGAATTCTTCTAATGCCCACATTTTCGATATGACATGTTGCGGGATTCCATCATAAATAATTTCCCCAGCATTCATAAACACAACGCGAGTTGCTAGTGGAATTACCTCGTCTAAACGATGTTCGCTCATTATAATTGTAATCCCGAGTTCTTCGTTAATTCGTTTCAATAACCCTAAAAAATCTTTTGCTGCAATTGGATCAAGCTGTGCTGTCGGTTCATCAAGCAGTAACAATTTTGGTTGCAAAACAAGAACCGCTGCTAAATTAACAAGTTGTTTTTGTCCTCCGGATAATGTATGAACAGATTGGTGTAACAAATCTTGAAAACCTAAAAAACTAATGAATTCAGCAATTCTCTTTTGAATTATATTGGTCTCTAGACCAACATTTTCAAGAGAAAATGCCAATTCTTGAATGACCGTATCCATAACAAGTTGATTTTCTGGATTTTGAAACACCATTCCCACCTCTTGTGCTGACAATAAATCTGGCATCTCCAGTACAGAAGTCCCGTTATAATACACATTACCTGTACGCCCTCCAATTGGAAGTAACTCTTTCTTGAAATGTTTCAAAAGTGTTGTCTTACCACATCCTGAACGGCCGGCGAGCACAATAAATTCACCTTGAGAAACCGCTAAGGAAACGCCCGTTAATGCTTGTACTTTTTCATCAGCATACGTAAATGTTAAGTCCTTTATTTCTACATGCGCCACCATAACCATTCCCTCCCTTCCATTATGATTGGTAAACTAATAAACAGTATAAATAAAATAAATAGTATTCCATCATATTGCTGAAATGCAACTGATTCCACTCTTGGATAGATTGATAGTTTGCCAGCACCGTAATAATTGAGTACAAAACAGCTTAGTAATACAAACACTAAACACGCAAGTATATACCAATCTTGTCTCCCCATGCGATACTGAATATATGTACTACGCTTTGTCACTCCAAACCCACGCGCTTGCATGGAATCTGCAGTTTGTAATGCGTCTTCTAAAGAACAAACAAGTAACACCTGCAAAAGTTTCATTCCATTTTTGATTCTCCCTATGAATGAGCCTGAATCTAGTTGAACACCTTTTGTTTTTTGAACAAGAGTAATTTGCCTTAAACGCCGGGTAAATAAAGGAACAAAACGGACTGTGATCATTGTCAATAGCGCAACTTTCGGTGAAATCCGTGAAAATAAATACAAAAATTTATGGCTTGAAATCACATCATTGTAGGAAGTAAATGTGAACATAATAGCAAGTAACAACAATCCCATTATTAGTCCATACATGCACGCTTCTAATGTAATTCGATTATCCCCTAGACGAAATAATGTAGTCGCGCCCCTATGCGTTAGCAAAGGATTTAACACAATAACCATTACAAAGAAAATAAACGTGCTTGGTAACATTGTTCTTATTTTCTCACCATTTCCTTGCATGATGTTTAACAACACGATCATAATAATCGCACCAATTAAAAAAAGAGGGTGAAGACACACCATACATAGTATCATCACCCCAATATAATAGAAAAAATTCACAAAAGGATGTAAAGAAGAAAAGATAATTTTCATAACCTTTACCTAAAGCCCTTTCCTAATTTAACACATATACCCATTCGATTTTATCGCCTGGTTTTACTTTATATCCACCGGCACTACGATTTGGAAAAGCACCATTTACACGGTATTTCCATCCGCTTTTTGGTCCTTTGTCAAATTCATATAAGTCATTTATCCCTTTTACATATTTACTATTTCCCGATCCAGTTGAATCAACATCTAAACCTGTACTTGTTAATATATCAAAAACTGTATCTCCATCTTTTACATCGACTTTCTTCGCACTAGATAAATACCCTTGATCTCCACGTACAGAAATGGTAACTTGCTGAGCCTGTGGTGTTGGCTCTGGCTTCACCTCTGGTTTTGGTTCTGGTTCTGGTTCTGGTGTTGGCTTTGGTTCTGGTTTTAGCTCTTGCTTCGCTTCTGATTGTGGTTGTACTTCCACCTTAGGAGACGACTCTTTCGGCTGTTCCTGCTTTGGTGTTTCTTTCGGCTGATTAATTACTTTAGCTTCTTCTTTTACTTCTTCTTTTACTTCTGGTTTTGCTTCTGGCGCTTTCGTTTGCTCAGCGTTTTCTTGCTGCGCTTTTGGTTGTTCTTGCTGTTTTTGCTCAGCAACTGGTTCTTGCTCTTTTTTCTCTTCTTTCTTTATTTCAGGTTGTTCTTGCTGTTTTTGTTCCTGATTATCCTTTTGCTGCTCTTCTTGTTGATTTTTCTCGACTGATTCTTGCGGCTCTTCCTGTTTACTTTCGTCTTTCTTCTCTTCTTGTTTCAGTTCCTCTTTTTGTTCTGTTTGATTTGAAATTGCTTTTTGTTCAGGTTTTAACTCATTTTGACTACATCCAACAAGCAATCCAAATGAAAGGACAAATGAGAGTAACCATTTCATCATACTCATGCTTTTCTCACCCTTCTTAATAAAATTAGGAGCAAATCATTGCTCCTAATTTTTGTTAAGCTGCTTTTCGTCTCCATAAAACATATGCAGCAGCGATACATAATACGCCCATTCCTACTGGCATAGCAGTATCCCAAGCTGACGCTCCTGTTTTCGGTAACCAGCGATTTATCGCAGTTTTTTCATTATTTACTGTGTTGTCTTTTGTAACAACACGATAGTTCTCATCATTTGTTTGTTTCTCTTGTTTTTGAATCACTTCTTGCTCTTCAATTACTTTTTTCTCATCCACTACAGGTTCCTTCGGCTCTTCAACTGAGTTTTTATCGCCTTCAGTTGATGAATTTGTCCAATCATATATAGAACCTTTACCATTTACAAATGCTTTATATTGAACAAGTGCTAGAAATGCTTGTTCAGTAGCCATACTACTACCCTCTTCGTCACTTGGCAACCATTTAAATTCACCATTTGCAAGTTGGTATGATATTAAATTGTAAACTGCGTTTACATTATTTTTAGTGAATGCTTCACTAGTTGGATCAATTCCTGTAATGGCAAGTCCAATAATCGCTTGCGCAACACTGTTAGAATTTTCTTGGCCGTCAGCTTCAAACCCGCCAGTGTTCAATTGTTTATTTGATAAATATTGTACTGCTTTGTCTACAGCTTGTTTTACCTCTGGTTGTTTTTGATACGGTGCTAATGCCGATAAAATCATACCTGTTACATCAATATTACTAGCTTCTTCCTTACTACTTTCAACATTATATGTCCAGCCACCATCTGTATGCTGTGCATTTAAAATCTCTTTTACTAAAGCAGCGCGGTCCCACTTTGCTCCAGCTGGTACTTCATATTTTTTTGTATCAAGTGCAAGTAAAGCGAATGTATAACCAGTAACAGAATTTAACTTTTCAGATTGATACAATTTTTGAACTAAATTCGTTCCTGCAACATTCGTTGGATTCCCATTTACCGCTGATACCGCTAAAACAGTTCTTGCTACATCTGTAGCGCTAAATCGTTCCACACGTTTTTCTACTTTTTGCGTTAAAGATTGTAAATAACTAATCTTTGTTTCTACTGGAATATTATTTCCTGAACGAGCAAGTGCAATTGCTACCCAATCACTATCAATTCCATCTTCCATCATCTTTTGTGATGTTTTAGCAATCGCTTGATCTAATTGCTTCATTAGTAATTCATTTTTGATTGGTTCTTTCAACTCATTAGGCTTTTGTTCTTCTGGTTTTTGTTCCTCAGGCTTTTGTTCTTCTGGTTTTTGCTCCTCAGGCTTTTGTTCCTCAGGTTTTTGCTCTTCTGGTTTTTGTTCCTCTGGTTTTTGTTCTTCTGGTTTTTGCTCCTCAGGCTTTTGTTCTTCTGGTTTTTGCTCCTCAGGTTTTTGTTCCTCAGGCTTTTGACCATCTGGCTTTTGTTCTTCTGGTTTTTGTTCCTCAGGTTTTTGACCATCTGGCTTTTGTTCTTCTGGTTTTGTTGCACCTGGATCTTTTTCACAAGTTCCAATCTTATCGAGTACTTGTTGCAACTTTTCTGTACTCATATTGTTCCAATCTTCAACAAAACGAAATGCAACAACATCTTCAGATTCTAATTTATAACTATCTGCCCCTACCATGGCAGCTTTATCATTTACATCATATGTCCAGCCACTTGTCTCACCAGCCATTAAACCGTCAATACCTTTAACATAGATACCATATTTCGTATTCTCAGCTGTTACTTTAGTCCCCATTACTTTTTGTAACAAACTATAGGCTGTTTCTCCATCTTCAATAGGCACTTCTTTCGGACATAGAATAACTCCTTTTTGCGATTCCCCAATGATCGCAAGTGTTGCTGTTTTTCCTTCAGCAAACGTAATATGTACAGTATTTGTGAATGAAACAAACACTAATGTAACTGCCATTATCGACGTAAGCAGCCATTTTTTCATCATCGCCATCCTTGGTTATTCCTCCCTTTGCTTACATATACATAAAAAAAGGCCCTTTAAGGGCGTGCAATAGCACTCTACCGTGAGTGCTAAACAAAATGCACACCACCTCCTATCCGCATAGGTAGCGGGTGTATTTGTATAGGAAAGATAATGTAGCTTATGAATGTATTTTTGTGATAACATTCACTTTTAGCGGCGAACCCACTTAACTTCCACTAATTCCCTTTTAAAGTTATCGTATAAACGACATACCTATACATTCATCAAATTATAAATTTCTGTATTATTTTACTATTGACACGAGATTTTGTCTATGCTTTCTCTGATTTATTTTCTATGAATAATAGTCTATTACATTAATTTATAAAGCTTCTATTATATAGATACTACAGGCTACTATGAATTGGTCGCTCGCATACAATAACACCATCTTCATCTGCATACACAAATTGATTCGGTATCCACCTGATTTCTCCAAAATGCAATGAAATTCCCTTCTCTCCTTTTCCTTCCTTTATACTTCTCTTTGGCACGGTACCTAATGCTAAAATACCAATATTTACATTTCGCAGTTCCCTAGAATCACGAACATATCCATGCACAATAATTCCGGCTATATTTCGCTCATTTGCTATATTTGCCAAGTTATCTCCAAGTAACGCACAATTTGTAGAAGCATCTCCATCAACTACTAACACAGTTCCCTCTGGTAAGGTTTGCAGCGCTTCCTTTACTAATACATTATCATCTTTCACTTTAACCGTTGCAATCTTCCCATGAAATTGTTCTTTCCTTCCGTATGATTGAAAAATAGGCCTACATACTTGTACTTCTCCTTCAAAAGCATCACAAAGATCTGTCGTTCTCCACATCTTTCTCCCTCACTTCTTTTTTCGATATATATTATATATTCCTGTCGTTTTATTTTTTACCTGTCTTATATTGCAAAATTTTGTATGCTAATTAATAAGAAATACATATAAGAGAGTCTAATGTATGAGCAGCAAAACGAACACTTATCACCTACTTGATAAGTATAAAACTCCATATACTAATGAGGTTGTTCAAGTAGTTATTTTTAGTTATCTTCTATAGTAAACTTGTTAGCACTTTTTTGCATTTCTTCTATTATATGAATCTTTACAAACACATCATACTTAGCCGCTAACTGCTCTATATTTTGTAATTGTGAAAAAATAAAAAAAGCATTCCAACACTGCCAATTGTAATTAGAATTGTGAAGGCTTCAGATATGCAAATTGAAGAGATATTCGGACAGAAGAAAACCCTGCTGATTAATTACTAGCAGGGTTAAGTGTATGTAAGGTATCTTACATCATCAAGTTTCCTTAAATAGATCTATGTTTCAACGATTTTTTCTACATACTCGGCTAAAGATATTATTTTTTCACAACGGAATCAATGACCCTAATAACTTCTTCTGGTCCACCACATGCTAGGAAGCTATCATTGATTTTTTGTATCCCTTCTTTATATTTTTTGTTAAAAAGAACTTCTTTTACGGCATCTTTTAAAGAGCAAACATTAATATTGTCCTTCGATAATCTATAGCCGGCGCTAAGCTCTGTTAATCGCTGTGCCACCATAGGCTGATCTTTGTCATGAGGTAGAACAACTAAAGGTACATTGTAGTGAATCGCTTCATTAACACTGTTCATCCCACCGTGCGTAATAAAAACGTCTGCTTGGCTTAATACCTCTAATTGAGGTACATATGAAGAAATAATAAAGTTTTCTGGAGCTTGCTTAATTTTAGTGAAATCAGTTTTCTCTCCAACTGCTATCACAACTTTTCCTTCAAAATCAGAAAAAGCATCAATACAAGTATTGAAAAATTGTTCTACTTGATCTAGAACTGTTCCCATAGAAATATAAAGAACCTTTTTTCCCTTTAATACTTCAAGAGGAAAGTGCTCTGTTGTCTTCCTTTGTGGAAAACTTGGACCGATAAAAATATTATTCTCCTCAAAAAGGGCACTGTTAGGTTGAAAATACCGGCTGGTATATACAATATTTACAGCACCTGTATTATTCATAAATTGAAGCATATTTTTTGGCGAAACACCGAACTTCTCTTTTATTTGATATAGTAACTTTTCAACCTTTTCATCAGGTTGCAATGGCGCTGGCGAATCCGGACTGAAAGGCATTTTCTTTAGAAAGTCTTCCGGCATTAAAAATGATGCTGATGAAGAGATACCCGGAATATTTAAGTAATCCCTTACCAATTCCCCTGCACCGAATTTATCATAAATAATTAAATCAAAATTCATCGTTTCTGATAAATGCTTAGTGATTTCTAGAATGTCGAGCGAAGTTTGAATATGAATGTTCAAAAACGCATTTAAGCCAGAAGAAGTAGAAGTATTTATTGATACTTTTCTAAGTAAATCAGAATGGAGATGGACTATTGCTCCAACTCCTTCAAGTCTTTCCATAAACTTTTCAGTGGTAATGTAGTGCACATTATCTCCTCGTTCAACAAATGCTTTTACAATGCCAAGAGTAGGATTCACATGTCCCTCCGCAGGAAAGTTAACCATTAATATGTTCAACATCAGCTATTCACTCCTTACATTCTCATATGGTGTTCTTGTCGTTTAACAGCTTTTATTTTACAATATTCTGTTAACACCATCCTCATTTTAACTGTACCTTTAAAATTTTTCCTCATACAAAAGACTAAGAATCCTTACAACTTTAGAATGATTTACAAAAATAAAACCCTGCTTGTTATTGAAGTGTCCCCTGAAAATAAAACATATACTAAAACAACTAAACGACCTGTTCTCTTTATATTTTAAGGGAGAGGTAGATTAATTTTTCTATATTAGCCATCCCTCTTCTGTATAATATTTCAAATTCTGTACATACTATATAAAGGCTGGTGAACAGCTTTAATTCAATTTTGTAGTACCTACAATCTTTTCTCCCTTTCCCTGGGGCTGAGCAGTTAGCTTTTGCTAGCTGCTCTTTTGTATTGCATTTGTTCACATAAGGGCTAATACATAACCAACTCCATAAAATTTTAATATTGTATGAATGAATACACCTTTAATATAATCGGACTTTTTTTACGGACAGTTATCCCCCACGAATCTCCCTCCCTTCTCTCTGAATCTTGAGATAGAGGTTTTACTGCCCGCAAATAGCGGGATAAAATATATAATTGCCAAATAATTTATTTTAGGAGTTGTTTTGCATGCCAAAAAGACCTTTATTCTTCACTGTTCCTCCTAATTCAAAAGTTAAAGTTTCATTTTTTTCACGTTACAACAAAGAAATTACAAATATATCTTTCATTAATCAATTACTTAAACCAGAACGCCGGACTCTCACTGAATATCCAGACTATACAAGATATTCAACTGAAGTACAATCCTTATCAGATTGTTAATGGTACAAGTTACTATACAATTACTCTAGGCGACTTGGACTTTATTTCATTCATAATGAGATTTCCCTTTAAATGTTTATATTGATTTTAGACATCTAAAGAAAGAATGCAATAAAAAACCCCTTTAAACTTGACAAATAAATTTATTTGTGCTATGATTTACTTTTATTTAATCAAGCTGTCTAATAGGATTCTCCTGGCCAGGGGAATCCTATTTTTTTGTTCTAAAATGAAGGAGTGTGTTTGTATGAAGAAAGGTGAGTCAAGTGTAACTTCGCTAATATCAGCTTTTGGCAGATCCTATCATAGTCAATTTGATACCCCTAAAATCTTTAATGATTATATAGCTAAAGACATAATTTCAGAAAAAGAATTCAATGACATCAAAGAGAATATGGTTCAAGGCATACATTTCTTCAACAAAGATATCGCACAAAAATTCAAGGGAAATACAGAAGAAATATTAAAATGGATTACACAAGTCCAACTTTCTCCAACACCCTTGGCACGTGCTGCGTATTGTGAACAAGTATTACTTAATGAAATTATGTTAGGGTTAAAACAATTCGTCATACTTGGTGCCGGATTAGATACTTTTAGTTTTCGACATCCAGAATTTGAAAACAGCTTAGAAATATTTGAAATTGATTACCCTGCTACACAGGAATTTAAAAAGAAAAGATTAGATGAGGCTCATTTTAAAATTCCAAGTAACCTTCATTTTGTTTCTATGGACTTCACCAAAACGTTTTCCTATCAAAATCTAATAGATAAAGGATTTGATAACAAAAAAACGTTCTTTAGCCTTTTAGGTGTTTCTTATTATTTAACGAAAAGGGAAATTTCAAGCTTAATAGATGATTTATTTACTAAGGTACCGGCAGGTAGTTCCATCGTTTTTGATTATGCAGACGAAAAACTCTTTGAAGAGAAGGGAATCTCTAATAGAGTTGAAAACATGGTGAAAATGGCTTCAGCAAGCGGAGAGCCTATGAAGTCGTGTTTTTCTTATTATGAAATTGAGAGTATGTTAGAAAAATCAGGTTTACTCATTTATGAACATTTATCACCAGCTGCTATTCATGAGTGTTATTTTGCCGATCGAAAAGACTACCTATCTGCCTTTGAAACCATTCATTACATTCATGCTGTAAAAAAATAAAACTGTAGCTGAACATCATAGAAATACTCCGTTAGATACAATGAATGATTTGCATTGATATTGAATAAAAGAACAATAGAATGAGAAAAAAGAGCCAAATGGCTCTTTTTTCTCATTCTCATCTTTAAAATAATATACTAATCCACTACAATATCCTGTACTTCAAAGCGAATGATTTTTTTCAAATCTTCTAATCCCATCTCAACTTGATACCCTATCTTACCTGCACTAAATATGATTGCTTCAAAATCAGTGGCACTTTCATCAATGACAGTTTGAAAAGATTTTTTCATTCCAATCGGCGAACAACCACCATGAATATAACCCGTAAGCGAGAGTAAATCTTTTGATTTCAGCATACTTACCGATTTTTCGCGAACGCTAGAAGCTGCTTTTTTCAAATCTAATTCTTTATTTACAGGTACAACAAAAACATAATTCTGCCCTGATTTCGCTGTGGTTACTAATGTTTTAAATACTTGATTGGGAGATTGTCCTAATACCAAAGCAACATCGATTCCACTAATAGCATCCGTATCCACATAGCTATAATGTTTATAGTTGATTTTTTTCTTATCTAACAACCGCATTACATTCGTTTTGTATTCCATTGTGATAAATCCTCCTGCAATAAATTTATATGTACTGTTTCATATAGGAATTGAGACGATAACGTTAAAAATATAATTTCAAATACATAAATATTTTATCTTACTTTGGTATTTTTTCTCAAGTGTTGACAAACCTATCCTATCACTCACACTATTTATTTACGTTCAGATACATCCGATAATCTTATTTTATTTTCAAAAAACATTGATATTTCAAAAATAATTTGTTATAATTTTGAAAAAAATTAAGGAGAGATCATTCATGTTTAATTATAATACTTCTTTCCAACTTCATCATCATACATAATGCCGTGTATCCGAAGAAATTTTTCTTCGTGGGTACAGGGCTTTTCCTGTTACCCGCGAAGCGTTCATAAAGCTATGTGGGTATTTTTATACCTACATAGCTTTTTTTAATTTAAAATAGGAGTGATTCAAATGGATGTAAGAAATGTAAAAGGAACAAGAGATTATTTGCCTAAGGAACAGTTGTTACGGAATAAGATTAAACGAGCTTGTGAAGAGACTTTTGTACGATATGGCTGTAAGCCGCTTGAAACACCTACTTTAAATCGGTATGAACTGATGGCCTACAAATATGGGGGCGGTGCTGAAATTTTAAAAGAAATGTATACACTACGCGATCAAGGAAATCGTGAACTCGCACTCCGGTATGATTTAACAATCCCATTTGCAAAAGTAGTAGCAATGAACCCGGATATCAGGCTCCCTTTTAAACGATATGAAATCGGAAAAGTCTTTCGTGACGGACCGATAAAACAAGGAAGGTTCCGTGAATTTATTCAATGTGACGTTGATATAGTTGGCGTAGAATCTGTTATTGCTGAAGCTGAATTAATGGCTATGGCCTTTGATCTTTTCAAAACTTTAAATTTAGCTGTTACCATTCAATATAATAATCGTAAGTTATTAACAGGTATCCTTAAATCAATTGAAATTCCAGATGAACAGACAAACGATGTCATTTTATCATTAGATAAACTTGAAAAGATTGGGATTGATGGCGTACGAAAGGATTTACAAAATCGTGGAATAGTAAATAACACTGTAGAAATCGTATGTAACACAGTTGAATCTTGTATGACATTAGAACTTGATGAATTTAAACAAACTTTTTTAAATTCACTTGTTACAGATGGAATCGACGAACTACAACAATTACAGCAATATTTACTCGCTCTTGGCGTCCAAAATAATACTATTTTCAATCCATTCCTAGCAAGAGGACTTACGATGTATACAGGCACAGTCTATGAAATCTTTTTAGCAGATGGAAGTATTACGTCTAGTATTGGTAGCGGTGGACGTTATGATAATATAATTGGAGCTTTTCGTGGCGATAATATTGCATACCCAACAGTAGGAATTTCCTTTGGTTTAGATGTTATTTATGCAGCTCTTGAGCGAAAAGAAACGGAATCTCCTTCTGTCGATATTTTTATTATTCCTATTAACACCGAAGTGGAGTGTTTACGAATTACACAACGATTACGTTCTAACAGCAATCTCAAAGTTGAATTAGAACTTACCGGGCGTAAATTAAAACGTGCTCTTAATTATGCTAACAAGGAAAACATTCCATATGTGCTTATTATTGGTGAAAATGAAATAAAAACAGAAACGATCGTTTTACGGGATATGAAGAAAAGTACTGAAAAAAACATTCCTCTATCTTGTATTGAAAATGGAACTTTAAAAAACTATTTATAAAAAAGTGGCCCACTAAAAGGTGGGCCACTTTTTTAAACATAATCTTTTAGCTATAATTACAAATTGAGTTTACATAACAAATTTATAGTATACTATTTTCTTAATCTAAATAACATTTTCGTTCTTCACCCATCAAAAATTGAAACCATCTCTGCCTAAACTTAATTTGCGCTGCATCTGCGTATACATGCGCCTCCATTTTCAAAGCTTCTGGAATTGGTCTTGGGTGCTGACTTTCTACTACCACTTGATCTTCTTGAAGAACTTTCAAACTATACCGGCTAAAAATTGTATGTAGAAACGGAATTTTTTTCGCAAAATTTCTACCTGCTAATCCGAAAATTATTGTTTCTTCTTCATCTACCGGTGTAAAAGTAACAAAATTAATAAACTTTTTGCTTATCCCCTCTAACGGCTTTAACAACCATTGCTGAGGAAACTTATAACATAAATAGGCCTCACCATTTTTAAAGGAAAATGCATCTAAATCACCTTCAATTTGCAGTTCTTCTAACTCAGGGTTTGAGCCTTTCCCAATTGTATTCTTATGAACAAAGCTTAAATGTACAACATCTAGTACACTTTCTACAACTCTTGTAAAGTGAGCATTCCAATTTGTTTTATATGGCGAAAATACAAAACTAGTATCTTCAACTTCGTCAAATAGTTCCAATACCGGTAATTCCTCATCACTTTCCTGGTAGTCTGGATACACCCAAATTAGTCCAGCTTTTTCAATTACAGGATAAGACTTCGTATGTGCAAATTTCGGTATCGGTTTCGAAGGCTGCGATGGAATGCATACACAAGTACCTCCTCCATCAAACTCCCATCCATGATATACACATGTTACTCTCCCTTTTCGAATTGAACCAAGAGATAAATCCGCCCCGCGATGCGGACAATACGCATGTATTGCTTGAATTTTATGATTCTCATTACGAAATAAAACGAATTCTTTTCCTACTATCCTTCTCTTTATCGGCTGACTCGTAACATCTTTTGAAAAACAGACAGCATACCAGGTACACGGGAATATACGATTTATATTTTCATTCATATGTACCTCCCCCATCACTCTAAAGCTAGTATTTTTACATTATGTGTACTTTTTATAGTATGAAAATTTCTACTTTAATAGAAGGCACAAATAAAAGAAGAAACCTTTATTGTTTCTCCTTTTCACTATACGTAATTTCATTTAAGAAAGTTTATTTAAAAGCTGATTCAAATCTTGCTTTGTTTTCGTCGTTAATGACTTTATTCGTTTCACATCTATTTTTTCTTTTTCAGCCGCAACAATTAACGGATACATACTTTGTCCAATCGTTTTATAGTCAGTTGGATGAGTTGCTTCTAACTCTTTTTCGATGACATCCCACTTTTCGTTTATTTGCTTCCCTAATTTATTCACTGTATCTAACTTAGGGTTTGCAGCTAATTGTTTATCCAAACTGTCAATAAGTTGCGCAACTGCTTTCACATTCGTTTTCACAGCCGCGCTTTTATTTGTATCTTTCGTTGAAGTTTTTCCATTAGTAGATTGTTCTGTCGTTTTTGTATGCGTCTCTTTTTCGGAATTTTTTCCACTTGTCGTTTGCTCGTTAGTTTTGGCATTTGAAGTTTGATTCGTTGTTTTCTCATTACTCTCAGTTCCAGACGTTTCTTTGGAATTCTTTTGATCTTTCTCTGTTTTTTCATTAGAAGATGTGTTTGTTTCTTTCTCACCGTTTTTCGTTGCAGATGTTTCATCAGCATTCGTTGTTTTTGCTTCTTCTTGTGCGTTCGTTTGTTCCTTTTTCACTTGATCTTTTTCTGTGGAGGTACTACAAGCTGTAATGGAGAGCATTGTCCCAATTGCTAGCGATGCAATTGTTATCTTTTTCATTTTCATAAAAAGCCTCCTATATTTACAATTTTATCCTCCTTCTTACGATTCTATTTATCCATACAAATCCCTTTTTGTTCTATCCATCATCTTTCCGACAGAAATCTTCATATTTATACGACAACTAATCATGAATCTAATTTTAAAATCCGAGTTTTTTCTACTCTTTATAATATGCTTTATACGAAACTCTCTCCAATAAAAATAGGAGAATATATTGACCTATAAGGGTTATTTTAAAGATTACATATTTCTTTAAAATAATCTTTTCACTATCAGAAGTCCCCATTTTCTGACAATATATTTATTTTACACAGAAAATATTTGCCAATTCATATTATTTCTCAACCTATTTGTTTACATAATAAAATTATAAACTATTAATAAAACCCACCATTCGAATGAATGACTTGTCCCGTCACCCATTTTGCTTCTTCACTTACTAAAAATGTTATTAGACGTGCTACATCCACAGGCTCTCCTATTCTTCCTGCTGGAAATCTGGTCACTAAATACCCCTTAATTTCCTCTGTCATCCACCCTGTATTGGTTGGTCCCGGATCAACAGCATTTACAGTAATTCCTTTTTTCATTGCAACTGGTGCTACTGAAGTAGTAAAAGCTTCAATTGCTCCTTTCGTTGCTATATAAGCAAGTTCATTTGGCATTGGACCTAGCGATTGCCCAGATGTAAGATTTACAATACTTCCACTTGTTTCAAGCGAATAATGATTAATAAAGAGTGTACTTAATAACATCGTAGCACGCATATTTACCGTATAATGCTTATCTAGTTGCTCTACATCAAGTTCTTCAACAGTTGTATCAGTGGAATATGCAGCATTGTTAATAAGAATAGACGGCTCTCCTAATCGTTCTGATACCATATATAATAACCGATTTGGTGCATACGATTGCGATAAGTTCACCTCAGCCATTTCACAGCGTACGCCATAATTTTCAATTTGTCTTTTCAATAAAAATGGTTCTTCATCATTCATACTCCATGGCATTGCCTTATCATACCTAGGCCAGTACGTGAAAAAAATATCGATGCCTTTTTGAGCAAGCGCCTTACAAATCGCTGCCCCAATTCCATTCAAACGTGTTGCTCCTGTAACAATTGCTATTTTCGTCACTCGTTTCTCCCCCTATTTTACAAAGTGGAATAGACCTTCTAATAAAGTGAAACTTTAATCAGTGGGGGGGGTTCTTCATCCCCCACTGATTATTAGTTGAACCAATCGGGCTTTTACAGGCAGTTTATCTCCCACCTAACTTCTTTGCTTCCGCCGAATTTTGAGGTGGGAGTATTACTGCCTGTTAATGCGGGATAAAGTTAAATTATTAGCAATATTTCTTACAAATAAACCCCCTGCATGAATACAGAGGATTTATCATTTTTTTATTTAATATTTGCTAGAATGCGCTCTGCTCTTAACTGTAAAATACGTGTTACTATTACATTTATAATAGTAAATACGATTAATAGAATACTAAACATTCCCCACATACCGATTTCAAAGAAAAAGTATAATCCACAAACCCCAGCTACGATTACTAGATCCATCGCAATATTTGCAAGGAAATTCCATAAAGTTGTGTATCGACTTTTAAATAACTTCTGCTCTGAATCCCAATGTATATCTGCCGTTTGAGCGTCCCACCGTGTACCGATTAAATTTGTTAACCATAAGCCATTTGCACTTAGTAAGAACCATAACAACATAAAGAGTGGCGAAACACCCGCAACAATAGTTATGATCAGACCAAACACAGCTAATATTGCTATATTAATAAACCACGCTGTAAATACTTTTGCAAAAAATATATCTGATGCCTTTACGGGTAAATAACGATTAACAAACCATGAGCTTCCATCCCTAGAAAAAGAAGTTGTGGCAATAACATTACTTCCCATTAAGAATAGGCTTGCACAAAAACCAATGCCAAGAGCTAAACTAGACCATTCTGGCTTGTTTATAAACTTTGTTAACCACTTTAAGTTTCCCTCTTGTACGAAAAGAATAAAAAATAACATAATTGGCATCACGAAAGTTTGCACAATACAATTTATAAAAAATTGTGGCGTTCGGAATAAAATTTTGAACTCTTTTTTCACATAAGCCTTTATATGTGAACTTTGTACAGTCGATTTTTTTAAGTTCTCTGCTGAGATAGCCTCTTTTTTTGCTGTACTCGTCGAAAGTCCGATAACTCCTTTTAAATATGTACGCTGTGCAACAAAGAAAAACAATCCGAAAAATGCTAAGGAAATCGCTGCAAAAATCACAACGTATATAATCCCTTTCCAAGATGCATTTTCTATCAATCCCATTGCACCAAAGTATGTTGTTGGAAAATAATTTGTCATTTGAACGAACAGAGACGATTGGTTATCAGCAAAGTAATTTGCAACCATATCCCCTGATACTGCACTTTTGTTTCTCCACTGAATAAATACATTAATACCTACGACAAACACTAGAGTTAATATTCCGATAACTATATTACTACGATCTTTATTTTTTGCGATGTTTGTATAACGCATAATCACCGTCATTAATAGTGATGCTAGTACTAATGGAATAATAGGGAAAAACATGTAAATAATTAATGCATATAAATAATATGTAATAAAAGCACCACTTTGTACACCATAAACAATAAAGATTGGAAATAAGATAAAAGATCCCATTACATATTGTGTAATTAATACAGTAATAAATTTCGCCGTAATAATTTGTGATGGTTGCAGTGGTAAAGGTAATAGGGTCTCAACATCATTATTATAATAAAATACAGTTAAAATATTCGTAATACTAATTATAAATACCCATATGCTTGCAACAGCTAATCCCATTCCGATTATCGAAGTTTCCTGACCAATTGATTTCATTCCAACATACATTCCATATGTAAGTGGACCAATAAATAGAAATCCTGCGAATAGTAGTGCTAAAAATGAAAATGCATACGCCCAACGCTTCTTTTTATCCGTTATAATATCTGCATAATTTAATTTCAATAATACCTTTGTTAATGTCCAAATTTTATTCATTTCCTGTCATCTCCAAGAACATTTTCTCAAGAGATTCATTGGATTTAAAATGATCTCTCATTTCATTTAAATTTCCTTGGAACTGCAAATTCCCCTTATTAATAATGGCTACGCGATCGCATAATTTCTCGGCTACTTCTAGTACATGTGTCGAGAAAAATACCGTTTTCCCTTTATCCGCATGCTCCCTCATCATTTGTTTTAAAATAAACGCCGATTTTGGATCCAGCCCTGTCATTGGCTCATCTAAAATCCATACATCTGGATCATGCAGAAGAACACCTATAATAATAATCTTCTGTCTCATTCCATGTGAATAACTTTGAATTTGATCAGACAAAGCATTATAAAGATCAAATCTCTCTGCTAAAAATTGAATTTTTTCCTGTCTAATTGCATTTGGCACCTCATACATATCCGCCATAAAATTCAAATATTCTATCCCTTTTAATCGCAGAAACATATCTGGACTATCCGGAACATAACCAAATATCTTCTTTGCCTCCATCGGCTCTTTCATTACATCTTTTCCGTTGATCGAAATTGTTCCTTTATCTATTGCATGAATACCTGTTACCATCTTAATTGTTGTTGATTTTCCAGCACCATTTGGCCCTAAAAACCCAAAAATTTCTCCACTAGGTACTGTTAAACTTAAATCTTTCACAGCATAGGAAGAACCATTATAACTTTTTGATACATTCACAATTTCAATCATTTTATCCAATCCTTTCCTTATTTACCAATGAACTATATCCATATTATAGCATACTTGTATTTTTAGATTTTTATATTTTTTCAGATTGAATGAACTTTCATGAAATCTTTTCATAATTTATCTATGCATTCAAAAAAGTAGTTCACCATACTTCCTATAGCAATTATATATACATTTTGATTTTCCGACATGTAAATCACGGCTATGAAAATAAAAAGGAATCCCCACTCGTTTTCTCCATTTGGTTTCACATGGCATAGGGCTACTTCTATCCAAAAACGGACGCTCTCTCCCATCTAAAAGGAAGGTTTTATACCGGTGTTTCAATCTATATATACTTCCTTAGCCATTAAAATATATATATAAACCTAGACCAACAATTAAAACAACTGCTAATAAAAGATAAATCATTGTAAGTCTTGTAATATTACCTTTCGTAGATTTACTATAATTTTCATCCCCATTTTTCCCAATTACTATTGTTCCAACAACTATTACTGCCACACTCATTAACATAATTAACATCCACTTAATCATACGTTCCCTCCTCTCTTCCTCTTGCAACCATTTTACGATATTCTTACTGTCTATAACTTGTAAATATTATCATTTTTCTGAACTTTAATTAGGTAGATTATTATAACCTTCTCTTTTTAGTCCAAACCATTTACATTATGTAAAAACTAAAAAAATTGAGTTGTATCCTTATAAAAGTTATAACTAGATTAATTCTGTGACATCCGAAGAGATTAGTAAGGCTGGGTGGAATATTGAAGTTCTTAAAACAATAATACTTGAGAATTGTACCTGTTCTGTTCTTCCAGATACACTAAGTCAGAATAATTATACTATTAAAAACCCATAAAAATTCATAATCATAATTCACTAAATATCCTATCTACTAAAAAACAATAATATTTCGACTGGAAATATTATATTTGAAATTAAAATAGGTGAGATACATTACAGAATGGCTAATAATGTTATAACTCAGAGGAGAATTCTTTTGCAGTTTCACTTATAACATTATTCAATTATTGATTTACCCCAATAAACTCTCTAAGTATTTTTCCAGGTGTATTAATCGCTTCTAAAAATTGATCTATATCGTTGAAATTAGACTTATTATTCTTCATAGCTTTCCTCCTCAGATATTTTAATTCGATGATACGCTATAATTGGTGATTATGTATAAAAAATACAGCAAGGATTTCTCCCTGCTCCTGTTAGTTCTTTGATCCCTCTTCTTTTTTACAATTCTACTAACTTCTCACCTAGAACTAATTCACTCTCAGTCATATACCCTCTATGCATTTCCTCTACAACCTTATCGTGACTTCGGTAAAAGTTTCATAGTTATTCATTCTCTTTTTTTCTAAATTTATCCATAAAATTATAAGCAACTATGTTCCATAATAAAGAAAGTACGGTAACAAAAAGTACAGCTAAGGAAAAGTAAATCCTGTCCTTCCATGTATCATGTACAACCATGCCCAGTATAATCATTATTAACGCACCAATGCATATAACTATTTTTGAAAATTTGCGCATTCTATTATCACTCTTCTTTCTCAAACTTAAAAGTAAATCCTCCGCCATAACCGTTAGGTGATGTTACAGAAAATCCTGATTCTTCACCTGCACGGAATCTATAACCATATCCACCTATTATAATCTCAACTTTAACACTTATATCATAATTACCTATTTATACTTTATATGATGTATTTATAGCCCATAAAAATAGCCTAAAAAAATCCCTTCTACTAGATTGCAGAGAGGATTTTTTAGAATTACATCTATAGTTGAGAGTAGTCAAGATTCATTCAAATCTATTAGTTCCTCTGCTCCCCTACAATTCTTATAATATCGGTCAACTCACGAATTTCATACGTTGGTTTAATACCTATATTATTTTCCTTACCATGCGGGTTAAACCAGCAAGTATCAATCCCGTAATTTATTCCCCCTTGGATATCAGAAGTTAAAGAGTCACCGATCATTAATACGCTCGCTTTATCTGTAATCTCCAGCTTTGAAAATGCATAATCAAAAATTCCTCGTGCTGGTTTTTGAAATCCAACCTCTTCCGAAATGATAATATGCTCAAAAGTATCACAGAGAGGCGACCCCTTGATTCTAGATTTTTGTACATCTGTGAACCCATTCGTGATAATAGCTAGCCGACAATCTGCAAGCGTATCACACAAGTCTGCAGCTCCTGATACCATATGTATTTCCGCCCCTAAATAGCCAAGATATATACTGTTGAACATGTCAGCATTTATTTCAAGCTTATGTTCTAAGAACAACCTCTTAAACCTCTCCACTCCCAATTCTGATAAAGTGATAATTCCTTGCTCTAAATCTTTCCATAATACTCTGCTAATCTCTTTGTAGCTGTCTTCATAATCTAGTAGTCCCGTAGGTAATCCGAATTCTACAAACGTTTTATTTAATGCTTTTTTTTCAGATATACTAAAATCAAATAATGTATCATCAACATCGAATAAGATAACTTTATATTTCATAGGTACCTCCATTACTCATTACTGCTCTAGTTTGGACACGTATTTCAATTTCTGTTCCGTGATCAGAACGTCTATAAACCCACTTATATTTTTTCTCTATTTTCTACTACATGCTGTGTAGTTGATTCTGGATTTCCTCTTCGAAATTCAGTTGTTTTAATAAAAAATCCTATATTACATACATAATACAGGATTTTCCAACAAAAATATTTACATATTACTTCTCTTCTAGTAACAATGTTCTCATATTTTCTAATTGTTCTTTTGTAAAACCAAGTCCTTTTTCAGCATACTCTTCAATACTTCCAAATTTGTGAGTAATTTCATCAATTGCCGCCTGTAAATACTCTGCACGAGCTTCAAACATCGCCCCTAATATTTCTTTACTTTCCTCATTTTGTAACTTCGAACCTAAAAAGGCCATCATTTTTTGATTTAACTTTTCACGGAATCCATTACTTAATAAATAGTCTTGCATCACTGTTTCTTCTGGGACACCAAGAAGAAGTAATAATAGTGCCGAACCAAATCCTGTTCGATCTTTCCCAGCTGTACAATGATTAACTAGCGGTAAGTTTTCCGGATCTTGAGCTAGCTGTAAAAAACGTACAAATGCCTCATTCCCATCTACAAAACCTTTATTCATTTTCACTAAATATTCACCTGGTTTTCCAAGCATTGATAAATCCCCGACTTGGAAAAACTCATTAATATTTAGATCTTTCGCTATATCTTGCATGACTGGTACACAAACTTGCCGAGCACCAGGGATGCTCGGATTCGGTTTATGCGTTACTTCAAAATCTGTTCGATAATCACATACTAGTTTTAAACCAGAATGTTGTAAATAAGCAATATCCGCTTCTATTAATCCAGCTAATTCCTCTGAACGATATAATTTACCCCACTTTACTTTGCGACCGTCACTTGTTTCATAACCACCTAAATCACGGAAATTAAACGCTCCCTGTAATGGTAACCTGCGTTCAGCTACAGTAACTTCCTGTTCATTACTTGCTACTAATCGAAAATAAGGACGCACGTTAGAACTCGGATCTTCTATTGTACATGAGTTTGTTCCTGAGGCGTTTAATAAAAATTGTCCATTTTTCTCAATGTTTTCTGATGAATTACTCCAATAAATAGTAACTTTCTCTACTCCATCTTCCCATGCTATATGTAACTTATTATCTGAATTTCGTTCTACACTTGCTTGTAACCAATCTTTATGTTGTTTCATAAATTCACCAATACTTTCTCTATATAATTCGTTGAATTAAACTATGCTCTATTTTATTGTATTACAAATATACTGGTTCTGTCGTGACTATATTTATGACATTCCCTTGTCTTTCTTAGAAATTATGAAAAAATTTCTTGTACTTTTGCGGGTGTTGTACACGGAATACCACGAAATACATAGGCGATTTGCTTGTCACCTAAATCTTGGTATACGACTGTACCGCGCTGAGGATGTGTATGAAATTCTAGTCCATTTATCATTTGCACTCAGCTATAATTGTTAATCCATGAAGATACTGGGTAGTAATTACGCTTTACATGACGACACGTTCAAAGTGTCTCCCATCTCTCTCCTTCCGTGCGCTCCGATACATTTTCAACATGCCATCCATCAAATAGTATAGCTGAGTATAACGTAATCATATGTTTAAGCCTTTGTTTTAACATAATAGCCCCTCCTTGTTGACTACTTCGGGAGTGGTTATTATTTATCCTTGCATGAGCAGGATTGTCTTCGAATATATAGAATACTAGGAAACAATGCATTACGAAAGCATAGAGGAGGAAGAGCTTTGGATATCACCGCATTCCAACAACAATTGGAGCTCATCCAGCAAAATGACTATACACAGATGCAGAACATCGATCTTAATGAATTAAGTTCCCATATGATTGGACATATTGGAACGACCGATAGCTATGTACGTGATCAATTAATATATAAATGTTTCGCACATTTTATTCAAAATGAATTTCTATCCCATGATCAATTGGAGACTTTATTAAAAACCTGTCTCAGCGATGATTACTTATACCAAGAAATCACTTCTCCAAATACGGATGGAGTTTTCACTCGTTCTTATACTACTTTATTAATAGGTTTAATTATACAGTTCGATAATTCTCATTCATTCTTATTACAAGAAACCGTGCAAGAAGTAAAAGAAAAGCTTATTACATATATGAATCTTGAAACAGATTACCGTGGATATGTACAAGATAAAGGCTGGGCTCATAGCGTCGCCCATGCATCCGATGCCTTTAACGAACTGGTACACAGTGCACATATCACCTCTTCTTGCTATGAAGAAATTACTCATTGCTTATTAAATAAAATCTTCATTTACTCTACCATATATCATAATAATGAAGATGAACGAATTGTAACTCCTCTTTTATCTATGCTTTATTACGACTTCCCTAGGGATCAACTTTTTTCGATTATTTATAAAAAAATAAAACGTTTATCACAATTAAAAATCAGACTTTCCTGTCATGAATACTTCATATTATGTGCAAATTTAAAAACTTTTTTACGCACTTTGTTTTTTAGAAGCAAAATGGATCCAAACCTTACTTCTGTGGCGAATCGAGCAGAAAAAATGTTGAGGGAATTACCAAAGTATTGTTAATTATTAAGGAGCATTCAGATAGACAGACATTGTACTTAAATGGTTAGGGGTTCTTCCAACTTATCGAAAACTAGGAATATATACTCAGCTTGTGTACAAGCGATTACAACTCGCTAAAGAGCAAGGGGTTATACTTACTACATACCAAGCACGAACAGGTCATTCTGCACCTATTTTAAAGAAACTTGGCTTTAAAGAGTATGAAATATATTTACAATTCGCTCAAAATATAAATTGATAAGGAGAAAAGAAAATGGGATATATCGAAGACATGCGAAAGCTCGTAGGGAATCGCCCGCTTATACTAACTGGTTCACATGTGATTATTTTAAATAAACAAAATGAAATATTACTTCAGCTTCGCACTGATTTTAATATGTGGGGCATTATTGGTGGTGCCCTTGAATATGAGGAAACATTGGAAGAAGCTGCAAAACGAGAAGTATTTGAAGAAACAGGACTTATCATAAAAGATTTAGAACTATTTCACAATTTTTCAGGGCCAAACTTGTTTCAAATATATCCAAATGGTGATCAAGTATATGGTGTCATGGTTGTTTATGTTTGCCGTAATTATGGAGGTACCTTGCAAGGTGATCCTAACGAATCGAAAGAATTACGTTTCTTCCCATTGCACACACTGCCGGATAATATTGGCACTGTACCTAAAATGATTATTGATCAATTTCAGCAATCATTCGCAATAAAAACAGAAAAATAAAGGAACGCTCATTGTTCCCTCTCATACCCAATCCGCTTTTTAATTTCAGCTAAATTTACCTTTGCAATTTCCCTAGCACGCTTCGCACCTTTTTCTAATGCTTGATACAATAAAAAGGCTCCTTCCATTTTCTAAAGAAGGAATTTTACCTTTTTTGTCTAATTATATATAGGTTTGCAGAAAAGGATTCTACAACTTTGGAGGAATTATCATGGTAAAATACATTTCGATTCTTGGTTCAACCGGTTCAATTGGTACGTCTGCATTAGATGTAGTCGCTGCTCATCCGGAACATTTTAAAATTATTGGTTTAACAGCAAATCACAATATTGATCTTCTTGAAAAACAAATACATACATTTCATCCTCGTATTGTAAGCGTAGGTACAAAGGAATTAGCAGATGCTCTTCGAAAGCGAATTTCTACTGATATAAAAGTCACATATGGAACAGATGGATTAATTGAAGTTGCAACTCATCCTGATTCTAATCTTGTATTAACTTCCGTTGTCGGTGTTTCTGGCCTTCTTCCAACAATTGAAGCATTAAAAGCGAAAAAAGATATTGCAATTGCTAACAAAGAAACATTAGTTGCAGCGGGCCATATCGTGACAGAATTAGCGAAACAAAACGGCTGCCGTTTAATCCCTGTAGATAGTGAACACTCTGCTATTTTCCAATGTTTAAACGGAGAAAATAACAAAGAAATCGAAAAACTAATTGTCACTGCTTCAGGCGGTGCATTTCGAGATAAAACACGCGAAGAAATGCAAACCTTACACGCTAAAGACGCCTTAAAGCATCCCAATTGGTTAATGGGGACAAAACTAACCATTGATTCCGCTACATTAATGAACAAAGGCTTTGAAGTCATGGAAGCACGCTGGTTATTTGATATCCCTTATGAAAAAATTGATGTTTTAATTCATAAAGAAAGTATTATTCATTCTTTAGTTGAATTTATAGATGGATCTATCATGGCACAGCTCGGTGCCCCTGACATGAGAATACCAATCCAGTACGCATTCCATTATCCAACTAGATTACAATCGAACTATAAAAAATTAAATCTATTAGAAATTGGTAGCTTACATTTTGAAAAACCAGATTTCAAAAAATTCCCTTGCCTACATTATGCTTATGAATCTGGAAAAATTGGTGGTACAGCACCTGCAGTGTTAAATGCAGCAAATGAAATTGCAAATGCATTATATTTACAAAATGAAATCTCATTCTTTGATATTGAAAAAACAATTTATTCTACACTTGAAGCTCATCATAGTATCGCAAATCCATCTTTAGAAACAGTATTAGAAGTCGATCGCTGGGCTCGTGAATATGCAAACGCATTATTAATTAGAAAATAAAAACGAGCTAAAACAGATATATTCTGTTTTAGCTCTCTTCTTTACGTGTTTAAATTAATAAATCTATACCTATGTGTAACAAGCACTTTTAATATCGCATATCCTGAATCACTAAGACAATTCCCATAATTCCAAACAGATTACCTGATGTTAAAATAATTGTAATTGGGCGAATGTCTAACTTTTTGCCCATGACTTGTGGTGAAATAAACTTTCCTTCTGCCAATTGTACAATCATCATCACAATCATTCACAAAAGGAAATTCACTACCGTATCACGAAATTATGTACATACACTTTATCCAAAAAAACTAAATTCTATCAAACAACATACAGATTATAAGTATATTAAAATATTTTTTATTTCATTTTAAATGAGAATTTTAGCACCATTTGATTTGAATTGTATCTTATTTCAAGACAAAAACCAACCTACGCTCCCTCTTCCAGAAAGGAGATCGACAAATGATTTTTAAAATTAATCCTGTTTCTATTGAAGTGGCATCAGCTATTTTGGCAATCCAAATTCCCGCTTATCAAGTTGAAGCAAAGTACATTAACAGTATGGCAATCCCGCGTTTATATGATACTGCAGAAGACATTCAAAATTGTAACGAGACATTTTATGGATATACCTTAAAAAATAAACTAATGGGCTTTATTTCTTTTGTAAATGAAGGAGCAATTATCGATATTCATCGACTAGTCGTATCACCAGACTATTTTCATAGAGGAATTGCAACAAAGTTACTCCTTCATTTATTTAACATATCCTCTGATACGAGTAAATATATTGTACAAACTGGAAAAAAAAACACCCCTGCCCTTTCTCTATATAAAAAACACGGCTTTTTTGAAGTGAACGATATTGTAGTACCCGATGGAGTCGTTCTTACGCAATTAGAAAAGACAGAAAAAAATAAATAGTTTGACTTATGTGTTTTATTATGTTATTTTTTACTTTATAAAACCTTTTGCTGAATCCAAATTTTTGGAACGGGGGAACCATTTATGTAGCTTTTGCTACTTGGGGCGAATCTTTTTTAAGTAGGGAAACTCTCACTTCCCGAGTCCGACAGCTAACCTCGTAAGCGTAATGGGAGAGGGAAGGTGCTTTTTACCTATGTTACACAGCATCCCTCCTTAACTATAAAGTATATGGAATCGTTGTCATTGGAAACCTATATTTATAGAAAAGGAGACTAGTACAATGTTACGTTTATCAGATCATGAAATGAAAATGATGGAGCAACGTATTCGATTGGAACAACAACGTACGTATCAAGCAAATAAGATTGTAGATAGTTTACATCACAAGTACTTTTTTCAGCACATTTTTCAACCAAAGAGATAAAGTAAATTTCTTATGGAACCAGGAAAACTAATACGTACAGTATTACTAAATATGAAAAAAGCTTTGCAACTGTTGCAAAGCTTTTTTCTATTACACATTCTCTTTTATACAATAACTTATTTTCTTACTTTAACAATTAAAGTCGTCGGCACCCTTCTTGCTTTATACAGAGAATAATATTTCACAGAAGGTTCAGCTGCTTGTTCATCAAATTTACTAGATGGT
This sequence comes from Bacillus sp. XF8, assembly GCF_017498755.1. Taxonomy (NCBI): domain Bacteria; kingdom Bacillati; phylum Bacillota; class Bacilli; order Caryophanales; family Bacillaceae; genus Bacillus; species Bacillus sp. XF8. Next base: position 84,013 of record NZ_JAGDQK010000028.1, read on the forward strand.
TCACTCTCTACTATTCTTTCAATTGTAAATCCAGCTTTGAGAAGTTCATTTATGTATGTGCTCAACTTTCTCTTATACAGCATCGCTTGTACATCTTCCCCTTTAAACGTTTGGAATATAATAGGTACTTCCTCATGATAAGAAGATTCCCAAACAACGTCCGGTGTTCCGTACTTCAAGTTTGAATAAATGGGATGCTCCCAACTAAAAATAAAACTTCCTCCTTTTTTTAAATAAGAATAAATAAGCTGCAATGTTTTTGGTAAATCAGATGTCCATCCTAGCGCATAAATGGAATATACAATATCAAAATGTTCTTTTGGAATATCTGTTTCATCCTCCATCGCAGCACATATCAAGTGTGGATTCCATTCTTTTAATATTTGATTCGCTGTTTCAATTTGCGTAGTAGAAAGATCCACTCCCCATAATTCTTTAGCCCCTTGCTTTGCCATGTATTGTAAAGAGTGACCACTGCCACAGCCTATATCAAGAACCTTTTTACTCTCAATCGTATCAAACAAGTGAATTTCATCTTCAGAAGCAGTATACGGACCGTACTTTGGCAAAGAATCTACTTGAAAAAAGTAAGGTGCTACTACATCCCAGCACTTTTTATTTAGCTCTAACATTTTTGTTTGTTCCATTTCTCATTCCCCTTTTTCTCACTCATTTTTATAAACCGCACTTATACATTTCACCTTTCCCTCTAAAAGTTATATCACGTAACCCGAACTTCCTTTCCTCTTTGCACGATAGTTTTTCACTTTCGCAATCGTACCACACGCTCTCCCCTCTTTACCTCCAGCATACATACCGCACCAGCGTTTACTCCCATTACGAGAATGATCGTAAAAGACCCACCGACAATCTGGACATGCTTTTAACCGACTCCACCTCTTTTGATTAATGGCTAGCAAAATAATTTGTAAAATCATCGTATACAAATTTCGTTCTCCAATTGGCATATATGTAATAGCATCCATATTTTTTGTAACGCACACTCGAAATGGATATTTTTCAAACCACTCTTGTAGTGAATCTTGCTCCTCAACTGCGAAACGAATTCCATCTCTAAATTGCTTCAGCTCATCCAACGTACCAAAAGAGAGTTCCTCATCAAAATGCTTTCTCATAAATTGAAGTACATCATCTATCGCATTAAGCTCGTCTTTCGGATCTCTTGTATCATTTGGAATTCTCCATGTATTTAAAAAATTTCTTATCACTTCTAATTTCTCCGGTGCTTCTTGATTATGATTCAAATACATTCACCATCTTTCTAAATTTTACTTTTTTCTGACTTTATGTATAATTATAATATAAAATAGTTAACCAGTAAAAACTTTTAATGGTTACATTCTAGGAGGACTTCTATGAAAAACTTTTCAATACCCATACGCTTTATACTTATTTCTTCATTTTTTATGGCATTTGGATATTTTGCTGTATACGCCTTTCTCGCTATCTATTTATCAAGCTTTTTACATTTTTCTACAATGCAAGTAGGAACCATTTTAACGATTATGATAATTACCTCACGAATTATCCCTTTATTTTCTGGTATAATCGCCGATAAATTTGGTTATACGATTATGATGATATCCGGCTTATCATTAAGAGGCATTGGCTTTATTTGTTTAGGATTATTTTCAGAGTTTCATACGATTTCCATTTCCGCTTCTCTAGTTGGGGTTGGAACTGCATTTTATGAACCTGCAGCTCGTGCTGTATTCGGCTCACAACCAGCTAATCTCCGCAAAAATTTATTTACATACTTAAACCTCGCTTTTAATAGCGGTGCGATTATCGGTCCGATTGCTGGTAGCCTATTGCTCATCTGGAATCCTTTGTACCCTTTTATACTTACTGGATTTCTTATGTTATTCTTTGCTCTCATTTTTTATCTTCTTAGATCTCACTTCCAAGTTTCTACTGAAAATGTTCAGCTCTTATCTGGATTAAAAGCTGTGTTTGAAAATAAGCAGTTTCTATCATTCTCATTTATTATGATTTTCTTTTACATTATGTTTACTCAGCTTACTGTCGCCCTTCCGCTTCATATGACCAACATCAGTCATAGTGCAACACTAGGCGGGCTTGTGGTTACAGTAAACGCAATTACAGGTGTTTTGTTTATGATTATATTTCGAAAAACATTTCACAAATATAACACACTTTCGATTGTAAAATACGGTGTGCTATTTATGGGACTTTCTTTTTTACTTATCCCTTTGTTTCCACATCCGTATTGGCTATTTGGCTGTGTCATTTTATTTACAATCGGCGAAACACTTGTATTACCTAATGCTGACATTACAATTGCGAATTACAGTAATGAATCTTACACGGCCACATATTTTGGAGTTTATCAGCTCTCACTCGCTATTGGCTTTATAATTGGAAACTATACAGGAACATGGTTTACATCACAGATGCAAGGGACATATACACCTTGGTTTATTTTGGGAACACTAGGTGTTACAGGTTTTATTTTGCTTCATATTTTAAAAAATATGGAGCAAAAACAAGAAAAAGAAATGATTCATACAGGATTATAAACGTATACAATGCGATGAAAAGCACCGTCCAGCTATTGAACGGTGCTTTTCATAAACGAAACAACGCCATTTTAGTTATAGATGGTGTTATTTACGTTTCTTGGCAATTATTTATTACAAAATGCAAATGATTATTTACATTTTGTCGGTAATCTTTTACAATTATGGTAATTGAAAATGAAGAAAGGGACATTATGATGCTTGAAAACAGAGTTAGAGAATTACGGGCACGATTTAGATGGACTCAGCAAGACTTAGCCGATGCCATTGGAGTGACAAGACAGACAATTGGGTTAATTGAAAAAGGTGATTATTCCCCATCTGTCACTATGGCGTTAAAAATAGCTGCTGCGTTTCAAGTTACTGTAGAAGATGTTTTTTACTTAAAAGGAAGGGAATGAATGATGATGAAACATATTTTGAGGTCTCCGCTTATAGGTGCGAGCTTATTTGTATTGATCATTGCATTTTTACTATTTTCTCTTATGAACACACAAGTCGTTATGGCTAGATTGTGTTTTGGGATTTTGGTAGTGTTTACTTTTTTGTGGTTCATTCTTACAAAGCTTTATAACCGAAAGAATCCTGATAATAATATTCGATTATTGGGATTTACACCATCCGAATTTCGTGAAATAGATGAAGGTCAACAATGGGTAACCTATAAAGCTTGCAGGAATGTGTATATTTACTATAGCTTTGCACTTCCAATAACGGCGGGAGTTTGCTTCCTCTTTTCTCATAATATTCTTATCCCATTAATATCCATTGGTGTACTAGGTGTAGGTCAATACATTGTCTATTGGCTAACTACTATTCTTATTTTAAATCGTATTTAATCTGAACAAAAAGGGAGAGGAAACAGTATGTTAGAGTGGGCTCAAAATGCAGGTGAATTATGGCAATACTTAGTTTTATTTTTATTGGCTTTTGCTCCATGGATGGATGTATCAATCGTTGTACCACTCGGTATTGCATGGGGATTACAACCATTTGCAGTAGGAGTGACGGCATTTGCAGGAAATCTTATCTTAGTTCTATTACTCGGCTTCTTCTTTAAGCAGTATGCAAAGTGGCAAGCAGCAAGAAAGTTAAAAAAAGGTATAACAACACCTTCTAAAAAAGAAACCCGATCAAGACGAATATGGGAACGATATGGTATTCCAGGTTTAGCTCTGCTAGCTCCAATTCTCGTAGGAACTGATATTGCAGCCGTATTAGCTTTAACATTTGGATCTAATCGGACACACGTCATAAGTTGGATGACGGTCAGTCTAGCAGTATGGACAGTCATTTTTACAGTTGCTTCGATGTATGGATTTAGCCTTTTAAATATTATTTAGGCTAACATGAAGATTTTATGTAATATAAAATCGTTCACTACCTTTACATTATGGGGTGATGAAGTAAGTTCATATGTTATTAAGACAAAAAATGTGACTAAAAAATATAAAAATCAAACAATCGTATATCAATTGAATATAGAAATTAAACAAGGACTGGCTCCTACTGTAGTGCTTTTAGAAAAAATACCAATTCCTTTACAAAAAATAATCCCTACTTTTGAAATAAAAGTAGGGAAATATTCATTCTTAATAAACTTAGTTTAATATCTTTGTTTCTACATCCAAAGAATTAACTATAAGCCAGTTCTTTTTCACTTAGCTCAAGCGTCCGCGCTGTTGAAGTATGAATTTCTTGGAATAGCTCTTGGTTTTCCACTAGTGACACGCCATAAGAAGGAATCATTTCTTTTATTTTCAGTTCCCACTCTTTCATGTGTTGTGGGAAGCATTTTTCTAATACCTCAAGCATAACGTGAACGGCAGTAGAAGCCCCCGGAGAAGCGCCGAGCAATGCAGCTATCGAGCCATCAGCGGCACTAACAACTTCCGTACCAAACTGAAGTGTTCCTTTACCGCCGGCATCAGTATCTTTGATAACTTGCACACGTTGGCCCGCTACCACTATATCCCAATCCTCGCTTTTAGCGTTCGGAATAAACTCGCGTAATTCTTCCATGCGCTTTTCATTCGATAACATAACTTGCTGGATTAAATATTTTGTCAATGACATCTCTTTTACGCCTGCCGCCAACATAGTAAAGACATTATTTGGTTTTACGGAGCCTATCAAATCAAAATTCGAACCAGTTTTTAAGAACTTTGGTGAGAAGCCGGCAAACGGTCCAAACAGCAATGTTTTTTTGTTGTCGATATATCTTGTATCAAGGTGCGGAACTGACATTGGAGGAGCACCAACCTTAGCTTTACCGTATACTTTTCCATGATGCTGCTCTGCAACTTCCGGATTGTTACATACCATAAATAGTCCGCTTACCGGGAACCCTCCAATATGTTTTGACTCAGGAATACCAGTTTTTTGTAGTAAAGGCAGACTTCCGCCCCCACCGCCGATAAAGACGAATTTTGCAGTATGGTATTCGATTTTACCGCTATCGATATCATGTACTTTCACTTCCCATGATCCGTCGCTAGTACGTTTAATATCCTGGACACTATGCTTGTAGTTTATCTCGACGTTTTTACTCTGTAAGTGGTCAAACAACATACGTGTTAAAGCACCAAAGTTGACATCCGTTCCAGAGTCGATTTTTGTTGCCGCTATCGGTTCATTCGATGTACGTCCTTCCATGATGAGCGGAATCCACTCCCTCAATTTTTCAGGATCATCGGAAAACTCCATTCCTTGAAACAGCGGATTATTTGAAAGCGCTTCAAAACGTTTTTTCAAAAACGTAACATTTTTTTCCCCTTGTACCAAACTCATATGAGGTATTGGCATGATAAAGTCCTGCGGATTACGAATCAGATTGCTGTTGACAAGATAAGACCAAAACTGTCTTGAAAGCTGAAACTGTTCATTAATTTTTATAGCTTTGCTAATATCTATAGATCCGTCAGATTTTTCGGATGTATAGTTAAGCTCACACAGTGCAGAATGGCCCGTACCCGCATTATTCCATTCGTTAGAGCTTTCTTCTCCTGCGTTTGTGAGTTTCTCAAACACTTTGATTTCCCATTCAGGTGCTAACTCTTTCAATAATGATCCCAAAGTCGCGCTCATGACTCCGGCACCAATTAAGATAACGTCTGTTTTTTTCTGCATGTTGCTCATGATAATCTCTCCATCCCCTATATTGGCAAAAAAGACTAGGCACTTCTGCTTAAATGTCACAAAAAGAAAAGCGCCACCTGGGCCCCACCTAGGAATACATCTTTTCTGTCTCAATTATAACCCATCTCATAGTCTATTATAATAATTAATAGACTAAAATATCTAGTATTATCTGATAATTATTAACTATTTAAGAAAGAAGAAAGATTTTTCACAAAAACAAATTCTACTTTTCTACATAGAAAGGTAGAATTTATGGATTTTCTAATAGACTTAAAGGAGTCAATGTTTTTCGTTACTTATTCAGGAAAAAACCTTATTAGTTCAATCAAAATCAGTTTCCCTTCAAGTACAACATTATTTACCTTATGTCCTTTATACTATTCTTAATTCACTGATTTAGTGATAATATCATAAACTTTTTTCAAGTTTGTCTTAAAATATGTAGTAAAGTACATGTATTGATAAGATTTTAATACTAAAATCTCATCAATATCTTTTACTTTGTTTTCTGCCACCAATGCAATACTATCTATTATACAACCTTTCACCTTTGGATAAAATCTATTTATATCATTACAAATCGTATAATCCATGATAAAATAAGAAAAATTTTACAAAGGGGTGTATGTATGGATTTTTCAAATTTAATTGCTTTTGTCTTTGCGGCTATACTCCTAACGTTAATGCCAGGACCTGATATTTTATTTGTTCTCGCACAAAGCATGAGCCAAGGTAAAAAAGCTGGAATTATGACAGCACTAGGACTTTGTACTGGCATAACTGTACATACATTAGCTGCTGCTCTTGGAATTTCTGCAATTTTGTATCATTCTACAATCGCCTTTCAAATTTTAAAGTATGCTGGTGCAATCTATTTACTGTATCTTGCTTGGCAAGCCTTTAAAGAGCGAAATGAAGGGATTGGAGAACAAGCTGCCGTTTCACTAAATTACGGCGCACTCTATCGTAAGGGGATTTTTATGAACATATTAAATCCTAAAGTTTCACTTTTCTTTTTAGCATTCTTACCTCAATTTGTAACTCCAAGTGCTGGGCAAGTACCACTGCAAATGATCACTCTAGGTATATTATTTATGCTGCAAGCCATTATTGTATTTTCAATTATCTCATTCCTCTCTGGCATCATTGCAAATAAGTTCTTGAAAAACCCTAAAATCGCAAAAGGAGTGAACTTATCTAAAATAGGAATATTCGCAATTTTAGGAATCCGACTTGCTTTAACGGAAAAGTAAAAAGGAGAAGCTATTTTCAGCTTCTCCTTTTTCATGACGCGTGATCGTTTTTCTTCATTAATGCTCGTTTTTTCATCGCTTTTGTTAAGTAGCCACCTTTGAAAGAACGAATCTCATAAGAAGACATAAACGCCTTCGGTGCAATTCGATTAATAATTTCCAAAAGCTCTTTCTCGCGTGAACGTTTCGCAACAATATCTAAACGGTAACGAATCGAATTAATCCCTTCTCCTTCAAATACAGTTACACCAAATCCTGAATGTCTTAATTCATCCACTAACTCATTACAACGATCTAGTAAACTAACTTGATACGTAATATATCCAATTGCTAATTTATTTTCTATATAACCACCTAATAGAAGTCCGGCACTAAAACCAATGACATAGGCTACGATATTCATCCAATTTGATAAATCTTGAAACACAATCCCTAGGCTTACAATATAGATTGCACCTTCTAATAATCCAACACCAGCAGCGGATCTTGTTTGATTCTTTACAAGCAAAATCGTCCGGATCGTTAAAACAGGAACATAAATAATTTGAAGTACAAAAATAAGTAGCGCTTGTAACATTTGCATCCACCTCTTTCAAAAAGTCTTTTGTCATAATAACATATATAACCTTGAGAAAGCGATGGGTTTTCTAAATTTTTTTATTTTTTCATGAAAAAATAAAATATAAGAAAATAAGAAGATAAAATAGAACCGTTTTCGGTTCTCTTTTATCTTCTTATTTTGAATCCTGTGTACTCTTTTTCCTTTTCTCCTCTTCTTCTCTTACTAACTGCATATTCGCATACGCTAAATTCGCAATCATTAAAAAGTGACCACCTAAAATGCCTGTACCAAATGCCCACATTTCCATTTCATGTTCAATTTCATACATGATGATTGCCCCCAATATAGCAGCAGCAAAACGATTTAAAATTCCTAATCCAGGCGCACGTTGTTTTAATACAATACTTTTTCCAATCTTTTTAACTCGTCTGGCTAATAACCAAAGACAGTATGCACTTACGGCTAATCCGATCCCGAATCCAGTAACTTGCTTTGAAAAAGGCGTTATCGTCCATAGTAATAGTAAACCACTAAAAATCATATATAATTGTAGTCTGTATACTCGTAACGCAACTTCAATCAAAATATCCGCTCCTTGTTTCAAGTTTTCCTATAGGTGAAAAAGAAAGCAGCAACCTACACAGTTGCTGCTTTCTCTTGTTGGCGATCAATTTTTCGAATTTCAACGCGCTTAATTTGATATGCATCTTTTTCAAGAACTTTAAACTCATATCCCTCTGCTTCGACACATTGTCCTTCTTCAATTTCATGATTCTGCATCATAATCCATCCACCAATTGTATCCACATCTTCTTCCTCGATGTGTAGACCAAATAAGTCTTTCACTTCTGTAATTAACACTTTTCCATCAACAATTTTATGATGTTCATTTACGTGTTGAATTGGTGGATGTTCATCTTCATCATATTCATCACGAATTTCGCCGACGATTTCTTCCAATATATCTTCAAGCGTTACAATTCCGGCTGTACCTCCGTACTCATCATATAAAACAGCCATTGGAATTCGCTTTTTCTGCATTTGCAGAAGTAAATCATGAATTGGAGTTGTTTCCATAACTTCAATAATCGGACGCATATACGTACGAATAGATGATAAATCTTCTGTATCGCCTTTCATATATCGAATGAAGAAGTCTTTTACGTTGACCATACCGATAATATCATCTTTATCTTCTCCAAAGATTGGATAACGTGTGTATCGTTCACTTTGGATAATTTTCATGTGTTCTTCTACTGAATCTTCGAGATAGAAACCGACGATTTCTGTCCGTGGTACCATAATCTCTTTCGCAATGCGGTTATCAAATTCAAAGATATTATTTACATACTTATATTCTGCTTGATTAATTTCTCCACTTTCATAGCTCTCTGAAAGAATTAATCGTAATTCCTCTTCAGAATGGGCCACTTCATGTTCAGAAGCTGGTTTCAAACCGAATATGCCAGTAACGACACGCGCTGAACTATTTAGTATCCAGATAAACGGATACATCACTTTATAGAATATCATTAAAGGTCCAGCAAATAATAAAGTTACTCTTTCAGCCCTTTGAATTGCCATTGTTTTCGGAGCTAATTCCCCTACTACAACGTGCAAATACGTCATTGTCATAAATGCAAGACCAAAAGTCAATACTTGTGAAATAGAAGGATTTAAGTTCCATTTCTCAAATAATGGATGCAATAGTTTTTCTATTGTCGGTTCACCTAACCAACCAAGCCCCATTGCCGTTACTGTAATTCCTAACTGACAAGCAGATAAATATTCATCTAAATTTGTTGTTACCTTTTTTGCTGCTAACGCACCGCGTTTTCCTTCCGCAACAAGCTGATCTATGCGACTTGAACGTATTTTAACAATCGCAAACTCTGCTGCTACGAAAAATCCAGTAAATGCGATTAAAATCGCAACCATGACTAAATTAAATATTTCCAATGAATCCCCTTAGTTAAAAAACTAAGGTGTCCACCTCCTGTATACTTATAATGTTTTCTTATTCTCTGTTTCTTTAGAAAACATAGCGCTATACAGAAATTAAAAGAGTTGGATCCAACTTTAACTATAAAAATAGTATCAGTGTTTGTATTAAAGCTGTCGTTTGACCAGATAAAGATTTCGATATTTTTTCACGTTGTGAATCTGTTAACCCATCTAACAGAGGTTTCAACTGTGTTAGCTCTGTTTCTAATCGATGGATATGGTTTGTCACTTCATTCACTTGTTTCGAAACGTGTTCATTGATACCGAGCAGCTTCTTTCTCTCCTCGATCCTCTCTTTAATCTCACAAAGCGGCATATGCATTTCTTTGCATTTCTCAATAAATTGTAATGTCTCAAGTACTGTTTCATCGTAATAGCGATAATTAGATTGAGATCGCTCCGCTTTTAAGATACCTAGATTCGTATAATAATCAATCGTTCGTTTCGATACGTGAGCCAAGTGAGCCAACTGTCCGATTCGATACACCTTCCCAACGACTTTTCCCTCCCCATTTATGTTAAGAACATCATACAATACATAAACTGTACAGTCAAACGTGACAGTTTATGTATTGCATAATATGAAAAAAAGACCTGCTATATGTTGCAGATCTCCTTCATTCTATATTGCTTTTTCTTTATTATATGCAGATTCTACACATTTAGCTAAATGTGTAGAATCTGCATATACAGCACGTGACATCCCCCCTGTTAACTTATATAAAATGCGATAAAATAGATTACTAGGTGTATACTCCAAATTTAATGTAAGAAGTGTCCATTATTCCTCTTCTAATACATATGTTTTCGTAGAATATCCTTGCTTCGTATTCTAAAAACTCCACTTCCGCCTTAAATACTTTCTTACCCATTTTTTGAAAAGAAATAAATGTATCTCCTACACGTGGATTTTCTTTCACCTACTCTAAGGAATAATGATTTCCGATTAAAAATGCATTCCATTCTTTTACTTTTTCATCATTCTTTACATAATCGAAAACAACTTCAATTGGTGCTTCAATCAATACTTCAATAGCAAAACTCATTCATTTTCTCCTTCTACATATCCTTATTTTTCTATATATTTTGCGACAAACTGATTATGCCATATTTTAACTAGTGAAAACCAAGTGTTATTTTAATATTATTTCTCTTATTTAGGTATTTATGATTTGAATTTGCAGTTTATAGCATAAGGGCGAAAAGAATTGAGTTCTATTTTTATCCATATTTCATTATATTACTTTTCAAAACACATCTATTTCTCTATTCTTATCTTCATTTTCGGAGCCCATCCTACTTCTCCATTATCCATTTTTCTACACCAAATCCAGCCATTTAATTCCTTTAAAGCAATGATAACCTCACCAATTTCTACGTTTAGTTCTTTCGCTGTATATTTTTCTAGCACAGTACCTAAATCATTTGCATTTCGCTTTATAATTTGCTCTGGAACCCATCCTACCAAACCATTATGCTCAGCACAGCAATATACCCAATTGTTCCAGTTTTCTGGTCCTGAATATGAATTCCCAATTCGCACTTGATCTCCTTTTTCTAAACTGATTGGTTCTGGATAATTACTAATGTGAGACCGAATCACAACATATTTCATTTTATCCCTCCAATAATCTGAAAATTAAGTTATAATTTAATTATAAAACTTATTCCTGATAAACAAACACAAAATATCGAGAGGAGAAATTCTTATGTACTACAACAACCTATTCGAAAATGATCAACCTGTAGTCCGTCTATGATCTAAGATGGGCATACGTATTTTTTATAAAAAAATATGCCTCGTCTTAGGATTTTTATTTTAATCCTACAAATTGACGGAGGTATTTCACAATGAAACAAACAATTTTAGGTGCTATATGTTTATCACTTGCAGCAAGCATTTGGGGTGGTATGTACGTCGTCAGTAAATATGTTCTGGATTTTGTTCCCCCACTTACACTTGTCTGGCTCCGCTTTATCATCGCTTTTTTCGTTCTATATATGATCTTGAAAATAACAGAACGAAAAAATAAAAAGAAAATCCATATTCATAAACGAGACTGGTTACTTTTTGCCTGGATAGGGTTCATTGGCTACTTCATTTCAATCACATGCCAATTTATTGGGACGAAATTATCAGATGCTCACACAGGCTCTTTAGTTACATCGGCCACACCAGCATTTATGGTCGTATTTGCTGCTTTAATTTTGAAAGAAAAGCTAACTGCTCGTAGAATACTCTCTACCATCTTAGCTACAATAGGCGTCATTACTGTTATTGGATGGGATATAGAAGTTGGATCGTATTTTATCGGAACAATCATTTTAGTTGGGGCTGCTATTACATGGGCGTTACTATCTATTTATGTAAAAATTGCATCTAGCCGTTTTTCATCCTTAGTCATTACAACGTACGCAATATTCTTTTCGTTATTTTTCATTACACCTTGTATGATTTGGGAATTACAATCAAGTCCAATTGGAAACTTAAACGCAACTATCATTTTAGGTATTCTATATTTAGGAATCATCTCCACTGCAGGTGCTTTTTTTCTTTGGAATAAAGGCTTGGAGTTAATGGATGCTAGCATCGGGTCATTGTTTTTCTTTTTTCAACCTATTGTTGGCTCATTATTAGGATGTTTACTTTTAAATGAAACATTAAATAGCAATTTCTTTATTGGCGGTATCCTTATTATATTTAGCGTAGTGATAACTACACTTGAAAAGAAAGGCTAACAATAGCAAAAAACACAGGCTGTAAAAAACTCCAGCCTGTGTTTTTATTTTCTATTATACTCTGTTAAATAATGATTGAAAGTATATATGCCCTGTTTTGATGTCCACTTCTTTAAAATCCTTATTTAAGCATACCAAGCATCGTCAGTGAATTTATTCCATTCTAATGTAAAGTTGTTTGCTTTAAGTTTGATACTGCAAAATTGTTTTGTTTTCCAATCAGTGCCGAACATTTCAAAAATAAAATTATTTCCAATTGAACTTTGGCTAAATGTTAAAAACTCCATTTCTTCCAATTCAACTATTGGGATTTCCTTATCTATTCCATCATCAAAATGGATAATAGATTTAATCATTGTTACACCTTTAAAAGTAAGTTTGCATCTATCCGTTGCCTTTGCACCTTTATAAGGATTGAGAGGATGAATTTTGGAAATATAAACGAATTCAAATTCAAAAATGACTATATCTTTTTCAACCTTTATTTCTTCAACGCAGCAATCGTGAAAATCTAAGTAGTCAAAATAATAATTTGTGGTTTTATATTTCCAAGAATTCAAATTCATTCTATTTAACACTCCTCAATTAGAAATTACGATAAATGAATAATCTAGGTTTATCTTGGAGGAATTTTGTTTATTCATGAATGGACATCAGCTCCAATTTAAAATATTAAATAATAATATTGATATCTAACGAAAAAAAAAGGGTCCGCTCAGCCCTTTCCTGGTTTCTACTTCAACTACCCTATGCTTTAATCGAAGTAGCCTTTTCATTCATTATCCCATTTAGTAATTGCATAATAAATTTCTTTTGGATTGGGGTCGTGTTCCAAATATCCTCCATAACGGCAAACTAGAACACCATAACTAAAATCTGGACTAATAATCCATAGATCATCATTGTTAATACATTGCCATAGAACGCTAAAGTTCTCTATTACCCATTTTCCGTTAACAAGAAATATTGGACTGTCATCTATCCCCAAAAATAAATAAATTAATTTTTCTTCCATATCTATCCCTTGCACATACTGAATAACCTCTTGTTTCCAACTAAATTCTTTTCTGAAATTACTATAATTAATTACAAAATCCCCTTTATGTAATTCAAAGTTCCATTTCTCATGAACCTTATTAAGAATTGTTTCTAATTCTGGAGATGTGATTACATCACTTTTTTCTATAACAGTGGACATATCTTTTGGTAGTAAACTCATTAATTTATATTTCCCGCTCTTTTGGTTAGCTATTTTTAACTTTTGTTTTAAACGCATCTTTCGTTCATCCATAATCGCACCCCGTTACTGTTAATCACATTATATCTTCATGTGAACGCCCCCCTCCTTAACACTCTTATGAGTTGTTTGAAGAAGGAGCGTCCTTTTTCATAGAGCGTTGCTGCTTGGGGTTTCCAAGCAGTCTTATATACTCTCCACAGGCGTCGTTTATACTGTTTGGACACACCTTTGCCCTACAGTTTCAAACTTCAATCGTTCTCATAATTGATTTTCGAAAGACTGGCTCATCTGCTGAATAACCGCAATAGAATTCATGAAAAATCTTTTAACGTAATTTCAAGTTATCCAAACATATGTTTATCAAATATCAACAAAGTTAATGAACATAGTCTTCTATCAGAAAAATATTACATATATTCATATTTGCAGATTACCTTTTTCTCAAGCAGACCAATGTGCAGGACAAGAAAGTAAACTTGGTAATTTTGTATTAGCATCTCCTCTCGCTGCATTAACCTGAACTTGAGTCAGAAAAATACTATCGGTAAGATTTGCTCCTCTAAGATCAGCATCTCGTAAATCAGCTCCGATAAGGTCAGCTGCTCGCAAATCGGCGTCTCTAAGATCAGCTGCGATTAGGTATGCTCCTCTTAAATTAGCACCAGTGAGATCTGCCCTTCTAAGCTTTGCCCCCATAAGGTTTGCTCCTCGATGATTAATCCTTTTATTTTTTTTCGAACTCTTATACTTGTGACGTGACTCCGTCCATACTAGTTCGCTTGTCTTTAAAAGAAGTTCATTTACATACGCTCGGTGTGATGGAACGTTTACATCTATCAGCAAATCTGGGCTAAGCTCAGAAAGTCGTTCCGTCTCTTCAATTGCGTCACAAATTTCCTTATGAATCGTACGTGTCGCTTTTAACGCTAAAGCTTCATTCAAATACCAAAGCATCTCATGAAGCTGATGCATAATTGGAAAAACAGCGTACATTGTCTTCGCATGCTTAGAATCTTTACGCCAGTCGACCCCTTCAAAGGTTACTTGAGAAACCTTTTGCCCTGCGCCAAAACATTCAAATACAGTACACCCTTTAAAACCCTTCTGCCTAAGATTTTGATGAATACTACAACGAAAATCCGATTGTAGATTGGAACACGGCTTACCAGCCTCTTTATTAACTGCAAAATCTGCCGAAGCTGCAAAAGGTAATGCAACGCAGCACAAACCAAAACAATTCTCACAATCAGCTCGTAAACTGTTAAAACTCATATTATTTATTAAATTCAATTCTTGATAATTCTCCACTAAAACATATCCCCCTGTTACTGTATTACTTATTCAATTTTATATAAATAAGTATTAAAAAGAAATAATTTAATATAAAAGAATAACTTCCAAACAATTACAAAGAAGTTCCTGTAAATACCTTAAAGAGTACTTTACCAATCCTTTCATTTCGTGCAATCAAGTATATCGCTCTTTGTTTTTGAAAATCCTGAATGGGTAAAGAACAGAGCGGCAAATGCTCAATACGCTCTGAAATCGTTCGTGGAACAATTGTAATCCCTGCCCCTGCAGCAACCATGCCAAGAATAAAGTCTCGGAACGATACTTCAGAACTAATATTAGGCTCTGCTTCCAACCTTTCAAACTCTTCCATGATCGCTCTTCGAATATCGCAGCCGATTGGATACATAACTAAATGCTCTGATAATAGCTCTTTTATGGTTACATTTTCTCTTTTACTAAGCGGATGTGTCTTTTGAAAAACTACATCATATGGTTCCACAAACAACTGCCTATTCCAAAGTTTTTTTGGTACCCACTTTTCATCTACTAAACCTACATCTAATTTCCCTGATAAAATATCTTCCATAATCTCTTTAGACATATCATATACTTTAGTTTCTAAATTCATATTCTCACTTTGGCTTCCAACAAGTTTTTCCGGAAGATAGAATGCCGCAAGACTAGGTAGTAAACCTAACATTACATGTACAGATTCTCCCATGTCTTTCATTTCTTGTCTGATGCCGTCCCATTCTTTAATGAATGGAATTATTCTTTTTTGAAAATACATACCAGCCTCTGTTAATTCTATACCTTGTGGAGATCTACTTAATAATTCCACTTCTAATTCAGCTTCTAATTTCTTTATCTGCTTACTTACTGCAGGTTGTGTCATATGAAAATGCTTTGCTACTTTTGAAAAACTTTTATACTCTGAGCAAAGTAAAAAACAACGTAACCACTCAATTTCCATCCTCTTTATCTCCTTGTTCAAACTTTTTGTTATACCCTTCAAAAACACTGGAAATTCTCTACTTTTACAATAATTGATATCATTACCATATGGTAAAATAAATCATTTTTGAAAAGGGGATTAACAAATGAATCGATTACCTAAAAATGCTGCACTTATTCTAGTTGATATTCAAAAAGGATTCGATGATTCTTATTGGGGACAACGCAATAATATACATGCTGAAACAAACATGGAGCTTATATTACAAACATGGAGGAAAACAAATCGTCCTGTAATCCATGTACAGCACATCTCAAATAAAGAAGATCACCCATTAAGAAAAGAAAGCAGCGGAAGTGAATTTAAAGACTTTGCTACTCCACTTCTAAATGAACCAGTATTTCAAAAAAATGTGAATAGCGCTTTTATCGGAACCAATTTAGAATCATATTTACGAGAACACAATTATGAAACTGCCGTCATTATCGGTTTAACAACGGACTATTGCGTATCCACTTCAGTGCGTATGGCTGGTAATTTAGGTTTTTCAACTTATGTCGTTTCAGATGCGACAGCTACATTTGGTAGAATCTCATATGATGGAAATTATCATCATGCAGAAGATATCCATGAGTTTGCATTAGTAAGTCTTCATGAAATGTTTGCTACTGTTTTAACAACCGATAAACTTATAGATTTAGTTTAGATCCGACATCATGAATTGACTAAGAATCACTTTATAATGAAAATATTGTATTTCGTTTCAAACGCTACGTTAACTCCCAAATATACTTTCATTTGAAAAAGACATACTCTCCAACCTATATTATCATTAAATTATAAACATTCATACAAGTAGGAGGAAATTATATGGCATTAGAAATGAAAACAAACTGTCAAACTTGCAGCACTTCACTTCAAACGGATTCAGAAGCTTATATTTGTACTTACGAATGTACATTTTGTGCACCGTGCACAGAAAAAACACATCATGTTTGTCCAAACTGCGGTGGTGAATTAGTGCGTCGGCCGAAAAAGAAGGCTCTTTTCTGAAATATTGTTGCTATTAGAGAGCCTGTGATATAATAGACCCAGAACGTTTGTTTGCAGGGAGCTGACTCACAATGAACTGGCAATCTGTATACGGCGATTTTAGTGATTTAACAAAGTCTGAGCAACATTCATTATTTCAGGCTATTAGAGATACGTTATTTCCAGAGCCAAAAGATGATATTGCTAATATGGTTGGAGAAATTCGGGAAGTTCGTTTTAGCAATGGTTTGTCTTGTATTCACTGTGGAAGTGTCGGCATCAAACGAAATGGAAAGTATCGTTCCCGTCAAAGATATTTATGTAAGGACTGCGGGAAGACATTTAATGACATGACCGCCAGCCCTATTTCAGGAACACATCACCCTCATAAATGGCTGAAATACTTTCATATGATGGTTGAAGGCGTTACACTGCCTAAAATTGCAGAAGAATTAGAAATCCATATTTCAACTGCTTTCTATTGGCGGCATAAGATATTAAACGCCTTGCGTTCTCTTGGGTTTGCGAAGCTAAGAGGTATCATTGAAAGTGATGAAACTTACTTTCTGGAAAGCGATAAAGGTAAGAAAGACGTAACTCATCGTAAACCCCGAAAGCGAGGAGGGAAAGCGAAGAAGCGTGGTATCAGTTCAGAACAAATAAGTATTGTTGTTGCTCATGACCGTAATGGTAACGTATTATCCAAAATGGCTGGGCGTGGACGAATCACTGCTGATGAAATCGACCAATCTCTTGATGGATTCCTTGATGAAGAAATTGTACTTTGTTCAGATTCAGCCACTAATTATAAAGCATTCGCAAAAAAGAAAGGCATACCACATGAGATTTTAAATGCCCATAAGGGCGTTCGTATAAAGAAAGGTGTTTTTCATATCCAACACGTTAATGCCTATCACCAGCGGTTAAAGAAATGGATGGAACGCTTTAATGGTGTGGCTACGAAGTATATAGACAACTATTTGTTTTGGTTTCGTTTTTTAGAATTGCACAAGCAATTGGACAAGAATCTGCGAAGAAAAACAATGGCGTTGGAAGCTTGTAAGCAAGTGAATTTTATGACAACGGCAACATTACGGGCATAAAAAAACCAGTTGATTGAGAGCAACTGGTTCAATAAAGGTTTTATATTGGATATTCATTCAACCAAATTAATGCTTGTTCATAATCATCAAAAAATTTTACGGATTCTTTTGTATTGGATTGTTGTAAATAATTCATTATCTCCCCTTCTTCAAGGAGAAACGCAATTGCCTTGCTGTGATTCAAAATGGTTTCATTGAAGAATTTATCTTTCCATGCTTTTTGAACAGAAAAATGATCTGGTGTGTATCCTTTTCTATCCACCAACAATTTGTATTTCCGACCCTCGGAAATGAATTGCTGACAAACCTGCTCGAAGCCATTAAACCATTCATAAACATCATCTGTTTTAATCTTGCCAATTAGATGGGTAACAATTAAATCTCCTGAAACTGTTGTGCTGATATTCTGTTTACTCAACTTGGAATCATCTCCCTTAGTTACAATTATGCGTAAAAATCTCATAAAATCAATAAGGATAAAATTCTTACGCAATAAAGCAACATTATTTACGAAAAGAGCCAAAAAGAAACAATAAAAGAAAAGCTATCACTAGCTTTTCTTTTTTCTTTACAACGTTTATTTTAAAATCTCTTTTAACTTCTCTCCAATTAATGCTGCTAAATATTCATAGCCAACAGCACTAAAATGCAGTCCATCACGTTCTTCATTTTCTACAAACTTCTTATAATCTAATTCTTGAATCATACAGGAATGTAAATCAAGAAAATGACTTCCTGTTTGTTCTGCCACTTCTTCCACTACTTTTGCATACTGCAATAATACTTCATTTGTTCTTGCGTGCTGTCTTTCCTCATCCACTGGTGCTGGACTAATTAGCAGCACCTTTTCTGGTGAGATTTTTTTCACAATCTCAATTAAATTTTCTTTATATTCTTGTTGTGATACTTGTTTATGAAACGCCGCATCATTTGCACCAAAAAAGACTGTTACAAATGTCGGTTCATAAGATAAGACATCTTCTTCTATTCTTCTTAAAGCATCGAACGTATTATCACCAGGAACCCCTGCATTTTCTACTTTCCAATCAGAAAACAAGTTTTGTAAACGCGGTGTTAATCTAGACTCGCCATTCCAGAATGTTTCCTCAGCTGTAATACTGTCACCAAAGCATACTAATGTATTCATTTCTGTTTCTCCTTTTTATGTATGAAATAATTTCTCTTCTAATGCAGCAATATAGCGCTGTGCCGAACGCTGAACAGCCTCATTTGCATCATCTTTTACTACTCGGTAAAAAGCATTGTATAAACGATTAAAAGGCAGTGACTTTACTCTTTTAGCCATTTCTTCAACCTTATTTGCTGGTAACGGAATTAAATTTGGATAGCTGTACATAAAGCTCACCCACTGCTGATCCGCTACAACTTGAATAATGTCCCCTGTTAATAAAATCCCTTTTCCTTCATTCCCTTGTGACCAGTGTAAAACAGAACCACCTTTAAAATGTCCACCTAAACGGTGTATAGCTAATCCATCAGCTAATTGCAATGATTCTCCTGACCAAAAAACAATGTGTTTACTTGGACGCATGACCCACTCTTTATCATCTTCATGTATATATATTGGTACATTGAATCTTTCTGCCCATTCTACTTGAGTAGAATAATAGTGTGGATGAGATAATGCAATTGCATCCAATCCTCCTAGTTCTTTTACTTTCTCAATCGTGGTTTCATCGAGATACGTAATACAATCCCTCAACAAGTTATACGATTCTGTTTTTACCAAATAAGTTGTTTGACCAATCGCAAATTCTGGTTTTGTTGTCATGCTATATAGCCCTGTCTCTTCTTCAATGATTTCATTTTTATATGTATTACTCTCTTGTAAATCCTCGAGTGTTGTCCAAGCTTGGCCTTTCGGATTAATATACTGTCTCTCCTCATTACAAATCACACAATTCGTTGGTTCTTCTATACTCGCTGCATATTGTACGCCGCATGTTGTACAAACAAAGTTTTTCATAACATTTCTCCTATCCTCATTTATTTTCTATTAAACTTTCATCGTTAACGAATTTGATTCATCCAATAGCCCCAAGCTTTTAAATAAGCTGCTAAATCCTCTGGATGATGTCTCAAACAAGCATCTAACCTGCAATATAAAACAATTGCGACTTCTTCATATAAAATGTTTCTCGCTCTATTACGAAATATACTCTTTTCTACTATCTCGTCTATCATTTCCCTAGTTAAATCTTCTGGTGTAGAGCAAAATGCATAAATAAGATCATATATCGGGTCTCCCAATACTGGCAAAGGATCAATCACACCATATAATTTATGTTCTTTACGTATAAAATTGTGAAATCCACAATCTCCATGTAATAAATATGGTTGATTACTATGTGCTGTTCTATTTGGACTATGTACCAATTCATGAACAGTATGAAAGGCTTCTTCTGTTATATAGATTTTTAAATTCTCATAGGCCTCCATCACTCTTCTTAAAAGAAAATGCTGCCACGAGTCTACCGGGTCTTCTTTCCATCCCCATTGATCCATTTTCATAGCTGGTTTATATTTATTTATCACTTCCTGTACAAGTGTACAAAGAATATCTTTTTTATTCTCAGCATGATAACTTGTGGAACCAGGGATAAATGAATAGACCATATATCTATTGAGCGGGTCTACATACATAAGCTTAGGAAATATACTTTCATCTTCATAAAAGTTGAGAAAATACACTTCTTCTTCAATAACTTTTGGTTTATTCAACTTTACAACACACTGCTCATTTCCTTCTATAAGATATAACCTACTCATAGTACCGCCAGTTAACGCCTTGTAATTTATAGGAGAATCAGCAATCACTTCATTTGTAACCAATTGCTCAATCACTTTCGAAATATCCATGTCTCTTCTCCTCATTCTATAAATGAAACAACTTTATTTGTATTTGACAAATACAAGAAAAACCCTTTAAGAATCTCTATATTATAGAAAATTAATTCTTATTCTTCTGAAACCAATAATGTGGCCACTCAGATTTCATTCCTCTATCGCTTTACCTTTAACTCTCATAATTCGCGTATATCGTTTTCATTCTCCCTTCACTCCAAATGTTCTTCATATAACCTAGTAATTTCTAATGCCCCGTCTAGCTCTTTTAATTTACGTGCTAAACTCTCTACCCCAAATACTTCTGTAAACGTATGACTACCGACAATGAGGTTTATTCCTTTAAACTTCGCATATTGAACTGTATATAACGTTTTCTCTCCCGTTATATATGTATCGCAATCTTTTTCTAATGCTCTTCGTATAATAGTTGTATTGTTCCCAGCTCCAGTTAAAATCGCTACTCGCTTTACCGGGTGATTGTGATTCTTCCATGCTTTTACCTTTTCCTCTAATCTCTCTTCAACTCGTTCCACTAACTCAGAAAACAAAATAGGAGATTCATATTCGCCAATCCCTGGAAGTTCTTCCTCCTCATACGAAGAATATTCGAGCATTTTATCAATTTCAATTTCGTTAAATAATGAAGTGCAAGTTCCGAATTCCACAAAATCTAAAGGTAAGTGTATCCAAAAATGATTCATTTCATATTCTTTTAATTTCTCAATACATGCTTCTTCCATACCGAACAAGAAACTCCACGGCGCATGATGCGTAATAATCATATCTACTTGATTCAAATTCGCTTCTTCGATTGTTTCCAATGTTAGATTCGTTGTATACCCTATTTTATGGAATTCGTCTTTACTAATGTTTGTGAACCCATATTCACCCTCTCCATATTTGTGCAGATGTTCCCCAAACAGCATTTCAATTGTTTTTTTTAACTCCACTACATTCATTTCCATTCTCCTTTTGACACTGCTTTTCCTTATACATATTTTATTTTCATGTCATGAAAACCTGCTTGAAATTAGAAGTATAAAACAATGAACCTTACTCGTATTCCCGCCAACTTTTAATTTTGCTAAATACGGGCATGCTATAAAAAATACATGTACATATAGGAGGTTCTATATATGAAGCACGATTTTTTACAAGCCGTACACGAAGCCATTGGTAATGTCAAACATATTCACATTGAAGAAACTGGAGCAGATAGTTTATTAATTCATCATGATGATGTACATCAGTTAGAACAAGTTGCTGAAACGTTAGAAAATAAAAATTTCCATTCTGTAATGAGACAAAACGGAAATGCCTCTTTTATTGAAGTTTTAAACAGATAAAAAAGTTCGGTTATATACTGAACTTTTTTAAATCGAAATTTGAAATTCTTTTACATACACAGCAGTTCCAGAAATCTCAATTTGTAGCGAATCATCTTTCTTGTCTCTTTTCACATAAACAGCGATCCGACCATCCTTATTCATTTCTTGTCCTTGTTCAATAAGAAATGTCATTTCACTATCAAAATCTTGCCTCAAAAATTCAGCATAGTAAGCCCCCATTACACCAGAAGCAGTTCCGGTCACTGGATCTTCTATCGTCCCAGAATAAGGTGATGAAAAATGACGCCCATGCATATGCGCTTTCTCATCATACGTTTCTAAACAAAGAGGATGAATGGACGCCGTTGGTATTTCTTTTAGAATAGATGGAAACTTCTCAGTATTTGGTATCATTCTTTGACAAGCATCCAACGTTTTAATTGGAACTAGTAAAGTCCAAATCCCAGTACTTCCATACATAATTGGCAGCGTTTCATCTAAATCCTTTTCATGAAGTCCAATGCTATGAACTAAATCTTCAATGGAACCATCAAACTTTTGAAACTTTGGTGCCACTTGTCTCATCCTAACAAAGGATTCTCCATTCTCATCTACATTTATATGTACTGGTAATACTCCTGCTTTCGTTTCTATTGTGAGATCTCTCTTCCCTTTCAATAGTCCCCTTTCATGAAGCGCATAAATCGTTCCCACTGTCGCATGTCCACAAAGATTCATTTCATGTCCTGGTGTAAAATAACGGATCCTTACATCAGCTACATTGGAAGGAAGCACAAAAGACGTTTCGTTAAATCCTACTTTTTTTGCTATAAGCTGCATTTTATCATCTGTTAATCCTTCTGCATCTATTACAAGACCAGCAGGATTTCCCATATTTGGTTTATTACTGAATGAATCATAATGGAAAACTTTCACTTTCTTCATTTTCTCATCTCCTGAATCTATTTGAAATTTTTACAATACAATTCCGTTTCTGCCCTTTTAGAACAGCCGTTTTTCCAAAAAACCTTTTGCATCTTTTCATTTGTCATATGGGTACTTCCTATATAATAGGTAGCCCCCCTTTGCTTTAACAAATGTAAAGATTGAAGATAGATATGGGTACTAATTCCGTTTCCACGTTCCTCCGGCAATAGTCCGAAATAAAATAATCGCCCCTCCTCTTTCGTGCCAGGTTCAATATGAGGAATAGATATTCCGATTGGTTGCTCCTTATCATAAAAAGCAATACATGATTTTTCCCATCCCTCACCTAATTCTGCTTGTATAGTGTAAAAATGTTCATTGATATGAAGAATGGATGATTGATTATCCGAACCTGACATACATCGCTCCCAAAGCGACTTAAATTCCGCTTCCGACAACGTCCCTTCATCTATAGAGCGAAAATCATACAGTTTTTCTAGAGTTACGATATCCGAGAGTTTGCGAAACACCTCTATTTTTGCTGCATAAAGCTGAAAATCAAATTCACGTAACACTTTTGCACTCGGAGTATAACTGTTGAATCTTTTATCTAGTAAAATGCTTGCTCTTTTTACATTCCAACTTGAACAAACCTCTACGAATCTTTTTATCTTCTCTTTATAATGTTGAGAATTATACAATACATCTTCTTCCGTTTCTTCAATTGTTATTGCAGTTGGTAAACCATTTAATACTTTTTTCGAGGGACCAAATATATTTTGAACGGTTGTAAGATCATACATTGCGTTCACCTTTCTATACAAAAATTGAAATTACCAATCTAACTCTCCTAAAGATGGATCAATGAATTTACCTGAAACTTCATGATGCGTATCTATTATCCAATTGTATATGTAGTATGCTCCTTCCCCCCAACTGTTATAGTCATCTTCCTGAAAAAGACGAATAATAAGTCGTTCCGTCTCTATTTGTAACAATGACTTTCTCAATGTTTATCTCTTCCTCCATATTCAATGCTATAAATTCTATTTCCGAAGAAATATTATTTATTATTAGAATTTTCTTTATTATTTTAATCAAATTATAAAATTTAGTAAATCAATACAATCTCGGAATAAACAAAAGTCCAGTTATGCACAAAACATAACTGGACTTATTATTTTTATTTTATTAAAACACCACTTTTCAACTCTCTCTTTAATACTTTACCTAACGCATTTTTCGGTAAACTCTCAACAAACATGACTTGTGGTATTTTATAGCTTGCTAATTTTTGTTTACAGTACTGAATAACCTCTTCCTCTGTTAATGTTGTTTTTATATCTTTAACGATATATGCCCTTGGAATCTCTCCCCAAAATTCATCAGTGATTCCTACCACAGCGACTTCCAATACACCATGTATTTCATGGATCACTTCTTCTACTTGATCAGGATACACATTATCACCGCCGTGTACAATAACATCTTTATATCTTCCCATTATATATAAGAAGCCATCTTCATCTATCATGCCGGCATCTCCCATATAAAACCAACTATCCTTCAAGACTTTTTTTGTCGCCTTTTCATTATTCCAATAGCCTTTAAACATATATGGACTTCTGACAAGAATTTCTCCAACTTCCTTTTCAGGTAATTCGTCACCTGTGTCGGGGTCAATAATTTTTATTTCTACATTCTTAATCGGCTTTCCTACAGAAGACATTTTTTCTTTCCCCATGTCTAGTCGCCACGAGCTAACAACCCATCCTTCTGTACTTCCGTAACCTTGAACCATAAATATTCCTTTTTCTGCATAGCGCTGTATAAGACTCTCAGATACTTTTGTTCCACCACTCTGTGCTACTTTGAAAGAAGAAATATTACGTTCTTTTTTATTTAGCTCATCCAACATATAACTATATACAGCCGGGAATGCAAGCATCGTTGTAATGTTCTCTTTCTCAATCGTATCCCAAATAAGAGCAGGATCAGAATCAGAAAGGAAAATCATCGTAATACCATGATAAATACAATTCAATATAGAAAGAACACCGCTCATATGGAAAAGCGGATGTACAGAAAGAAAACGTTGTCCCGCTGGAATTTTCTGTTGCCCTGCAATTTCAGTAAAATAGTTATGTAAATTTTTATGACCAATTACACATGCTTTCGCATTTCCTGTTGTTCCAGAAGTAAATAAAAAGATGGCATCATCCTCTTCATGAACAGCTACAGCTGGTTCATTTTTAGAATGTTTTTGTAACAATCGTTCAAATGACGATGCCACATCCATCTGGTGTCCAGTCTCTATTGTCATTAGAATCTCTTTTACTGCATCAATTTTAGATAATACTGCTTTAAACTCAGTATCATAGAATAACATTTTTAATTTTGCTTCTTGTATAATCGTTTCTAATTCATAAGAAGTAAGCTGATGGTTAAATGGGATAAGTATTGCACCAATTTTTAAGCTTGCCATCATAATTGTCGGGAATGGATGATTATTCTTACACAAAATTCCTATACGATCTCCCTTTTGAATACCTAGCTCTAATAAGAAATGTGCCAATTGATTTACTCGCTCATTATACTCTTTAAACGAATATCTTTTCCCACCTCCAACAAGTGCCTCTCTATTGGCTGATTGTTTTGCTCTTTTTTGTAAAAGTTGTTGCATTGTGCTCAAGAAAAACGCCCCTTTTTCATTTTTAGAATTTTATTTTACTACATTAACTATTAATTTACTAAAGATTAAACTTGATAAAATTTATTTTTTAAATAAAAATACCCCGATACCTATAAAAGGATCGGGATATTTTTAAATCATATATAGAGATTACTTTTATTCATAATATATTTTACATACTCGGCTGCACTTCTTTCGATTTCTTCATCCTTTAGTTGGTATTCTGCTCCATACAACGTAAATGTTGGTATGAATTTCATCCCCGTATATAGACAAGTCGCTTGGAATGGTTTTGTTAGTTCTTTCATTGTAAACCCATCCTTATACTGAGTTTCTAATCCACCTATAGAAATGGCCAAACCAAATTCTTTATTACGTACTTTATCTCCTGTAGAACCATACGCAAAACCGTACGTTAACACATCATCAAACCACTTTTTTAATAATGGTGGTGAACTATACCAATAGAACGGAAATTGAAATATGTAACGATCGTGTTCTAATAATAACCTTTGTTCATACTCAATATCGAATTCCCAATTAGGTGCTGCTTTATATAATTCATGTACTGTTATCTCATTCGAATATTTCTCTAATTCTTCTTTCCATCTTTTATTAATCTGTGACTCTTCAATATTAGGATGTGCTACAATTACAAGTGTTTTCATAAATTCCCTTCCCCCTTATAAATAAATGAAATCCTTTAGTATTAGTATGTATTAGTTACATATAATTGAAAAGTACGTACTTTCAGGTACTATAGGAACCTCAAAGTACCTATGGAGGTGTAATACGGAGATGAATCAGAATCATAACCCTATCGCTACTACCCTTGAAGTCATCGGAGGAAAATGGAAGAGTAGTATTTTATGTGTTCTCATGGAGGACAAGAAACGGACACACGAACTGAAACGTGCGATTCCAGATATTACACAAAAAGTTCTGACACAACAATTACGCCAACTTGAAGCTGATGGGATTATCCATCGTACTGTATATCAAGAAGTTCCACCAAGGGTTGAATACACAATAAGTGAATATGGAAAATCTTTAATTCAAATTATGAATGAACTGTGCGAATGGGGAAAAGATCATCAAGTCAAAAATTCAATAAAACAAAAGAACCCTTAATTGGGTTCTTTTCTATCACTATTTAATTATCTATTTTACTATTAATAAATCTAATGTATGTGAAAGTAAACTTTTATCTCCTATCAGATAAAAATAGCCACAATCTGTTTATAAAAAGATTGTGGTTACTTTGAGTGGACCCAAAAAAAGGAATCGTTGCTGTGCCCCAAAAAGGTTTTATGCTAATCTATTTCTTCGCATCTTTCATGCTATAATATCCTAAATTAATCACAATTAAGAAATAACCACCCATAATTCCGGCAGCAAATGTCCACATGAACTTATGGTGTTCAATCTCATACATAATAATCGCACCGAGTATCGCTGCTGCAAACCGATTAATCATACCCAGCATCGGTGCTTTTTCTTTTTTTACAATGCTATCTCCAAACTTTTCAATACGCCTTCCTAAAATCCAAACACAATACATACTAACAAGCAAGCCAATGCTTGCACCTAAAAAATGGGATGAAAAAGGCGTCATAACCCATCCTAATAACATCGCGCCTAGCAAATAATACATTTGTATTTTAAATGCTCTTAGTGCCATACGAATCATGCTATGCTCCTTTACCTTTCTCATTGTATTTACATATTATCAAACTACATCTGCTACTATCAAAATTTAAAAACATATATATCCCTATTGCTTTTCTAATATATATAAGTCACGTAAAATAAAGAACTGACCGCTTCTGTCCAACGCCGGATGCTCTCTTCCACAAAAAAAAGTATGGTTTTATGTCGGCTTTTTATTTTATATTTATATTCAATAACATGGGATTTTCTGTACAAAACAACATTTTATCCCTTAACGTACAGGTAATCAGTTAAATTGCGTCTAAAATGTGTCTTAACGTACAATTTTTCACTTTTGATAACGTGACCCCTAAAATGAGATAACCGCAAAACATTGTCAAAACTGTCTTGAATCATTTTAGAGTTAACTTTTCCAGTTAGAATCTTTTCGATAATTCATCCCCTTCTTATTTATGGATAATTCCTATACCCCTGCCGATAGTAATAAAAATGAAGCACCATAAAAATGCGCCGATAGCAGCGAACGAAATATAAGTTTTCAACTTCATTTTGCTAACCCCCGAAAGGTAACAGGTTATATGTCTGACGACTGGAATGAAATACCCAAAAATAAGAGAATAGGGTCCATATTTCTCCATCCATTTTGCAACTTTGTTCATTCTCTTTTCCTTCAAACCACTCCATTTTCCATATTTATCAATAAAAGGACGCCCTGCCTTTTTGCCGATCATGTAACTAATCA
Organism: Bacillus sp. XF8; assembly: GCF_017498755.1. NCBI lineage: Bacteria > Bacillati > Bacillota > Bacilli > Caryophanales > Bacillaceae > Bacillus > Bacillus sp. XF8. Next base: position 112,124 of record NZ_JAGDQK010000028.1, read on the forward strand.
GCATACCCAATAACGCTCCTGCAAAACTGACTAAAATGGCAAGCTCATAATTCAAGACATTAATATTCGTAAAGTAACCTACGATTGTCATCATGACTTCATCAGGGATTGGTAGTCCTATAATTCCAAGAACAAGCATCAAAAAAATAGCGAGGTAACCATAGTCTGCTATAACCTGCTGCACTAATTCCATCTTTCAGACTCCAATTTTTCTGACATATGTTTTTTTAAATGGGGAAATTTTATTTTGCTCACCATTAAATAAGACAGTACGCATGTGCCAAGGGCCAGAAGAATTGGATTATTCAAAAAGCATAAAATGACGAGACACATTGCCGCAAATGGAATTGGCATTCCGATAAACGTCGGGAGCTTGCTTTGTTGAACATTAAATCTAGCAAGCCGAAGCATTCCACAAATACTGTAAGCCAGTGCACATAGTATCCCGATAGACTGCAGATCTTTTAAAGCGACACTATATGCAAGTATAGACGGAGCTACACCAAAGGTAACTAAATCCGCAAATGAGTCTAATTCTCCACCTATTTCCGAAACAGAATCAAGTTTCCGAGCGATCATGCCATCAAAAAGATCAAATAACATACCTGTAATAATAAAAATTACTCCAAAATGAATATCGTGAACTAAAACTGAGTAAATAGCCAGAAGTCCACAGATAAAATTTGCTATCGTAATAATACTTGGTATATAACTCACAACGTGCTTTCCCCCTTTCAACTAACTAAGTTATGTTTCAAAAAAGCTAATTAAAACTCAGTGAACATATGCAACTTTTCTAATAAAAATCGCTTCATAGAGACTTTATTGCTATTTGGGCTCAATGGTCTTCTTTTTTTCTTCCAGTATAATTTGATTTATTTTAATTAAGGTATCGGTCATTTGCTGCAAGGCTTCGATATCAATTTTAGAGAAGTATTTCTCAATAAGTAAATCATCTAGCTGAGACAACCGTTCTATATACTTGCTACCGTTAGGACCAAGTGTAAGGAAATACTCACGTTTATTGTTAGGATTTACGTGTTTCGAAATCATATTATGTTTTTCTAATTTAGATAAAACTTGGCTGACAGCACTTTTGGATATATTAAAGGTGGTCGCAATGTTGTTCGCTGTAGTATTTTTATTTAAATTAATATAGAATAGCATGCTCTCTTGCTGCCCTGTAAGACCGAACTCATCCTTTAACTCCTGAGATAGTAAAATGTAGAACTCATTGTAGGCTCGATTCATTTCGTTAATTACTTCTTTATAAGACCTAGTCATAGTATTCTTCCTCCAATCATTCTGTTATTGCATTGTGCGCCGTTTTTTCGTTTTGATATAATATAGTTAAGTTAAGTTAAGTTAAGTTAACTTAACTATATTATATCTTTATGTTAGTGTAAAGGAAAATATATCTCAATACATTAATTACAAATTCTTTTTAGTAACACATAAAAAGCTCCAATATCGCAGCTGTATTTGCAAGAATCCCTTAAACTTCATAAGGTTCCGATGCGAAAATAGCTTACTAGGAATATAGAACAGCAATCCCCTGTTAACTTTGAGATTAAACGGCTAATCCAAATAACTTATGAATGACTTCAACCTCATTTTGGACAGATTTCACCCTTTGGTGAAGTTGTCTTTTTTTCATCATATGCATGGCTTCGATACCTCTCAAAATCAAGGTTGCTGTACGAAATGATTTTAATCCTAACATGGAACGAACCCTCTTCTTTATAAAACGATGATCCTGTTCCACGATATTGTTAAGATATTTACATTGTCTTATCTGTACGCCTTCAGGTATATGTTTCTCCTCTTTTAATTCTTGTATCGCCTTTCCATTTAAATAAATTGTCCTTTTCCATACCGAGCACACACCTTTTTTAGAGTAATACTATCAGTATGTCCAAGTTTAAGAGATTACTTGCAAGAGCGTTAAAGTTTTTGCACCAGAACTAAATAACTCAATTCTGTATGAACCCATACTTTTGAATTTAACTGAGAGATTGAAATCGCTCCTTCCTGATTTTTAATCACGCTTTGTTCTTTTTTTACTACAGCATGCACCGGCTTTACAAAACTAGCAAACTGACTTCCCCCCAATAAAGCTATGCATACTCCTACTTATAACACGTGTTTTCTCCTCATAAGTATTACTTCTCATCATTTTTCTGCACATTCTTATTTACTTAGGAAGCTCTGATAAACGTTCCTGAGCATTTTTTGATAATAAAATATTTAGCACACCTATCATATTATTCGTTTCTTGTCGTGCTTTTTCATATGCTTCTGAAAAAGCTTCTTTATTATCTTCTGGTTTTTCAATATTCGCTAATTTGTTCCACGTTTGTTTCATCATTTCATGCTTTTGATATAACCCTAAATCTGTTTCAGATTGTGCTACAGGAGCCATATAATCAAATTCTCCCCCTTTTCGAAGATATGTGAGCGCCCCTACAATCTCTTTATTTGAAAAATCTCCTTTTCTTGCCGGAACTTCCAATACACGAAATGCCTGAACGGACACATATACCGATTTGACTAGGGCTCTTTCTAAATTTGTTGCTTCATCCCATGATTTATATTGAAAAGAAGAATTTTGCCCGACAGTCATAAATTTAAATCCTTCATTCACTAAATCAGGTGGCGCATTTTCAAGTGGCTCTTCTGTACGAACATTGAGAATTGAATCGCCATAATTCATAATATTCGTTGTCCGACCTTCTTCACCCGTAATTCGACGAATTGGATGGTCTTCGTAGAATATATATCCACGTTTATCAGTATGTTGCTTTAATTCTTCTACTGTTGTTGCAATTCCAATTCCAATTTGTCCCTCTTCTTTCTTTTGTACATCTTGTTTTTTCTCTGTAGAATTTTTTCTTTCTTGATTCAATGCCGTATTTTCTTTTTTCTCCTCTGCTGACTTTACTGCTTCTTTTTCAGCACAAGCAGACAATGTTAATAATGCAGCAATTGTTAATAGATTTAATAACTGTTTATATTTCATGTCATTTCCCCCTCCCCATTCATCATACATACAAAAATCAACCAAAACTAACATATTTTTCTTATCATTCATGCCTTTCTAATCGTACAGTTACATAATTTATCCACTCTTGAAATGTGCTATCTGTCCAATAGCACATCTACAATTATTCTAATATCTGCGATGTAGCAAAAAAGAACTTGGTGTATCCCAAGTTCTTTCTCCTCTTTACTCATTAAAGATAAATTCTTTAAACTTCTCTACACTCTCAAAATAATACTCAGATTCCTCTTCCATCTGCTTTCTAATTTTCGGAATATCATGCGACCAACCAGCTGCTGCAAATGTAACGTTACAGCTCTTTGCCATTTCCAGCGCCGGCTTTAAATCATCTAGTACGATGACTTCATCTTCATGTAGATGAAACATAGATAAAATCTTTTTCACCGGATATGGATGGGGCTTTCTTTGATTTTCTTCTAGCTCCCATCCAAACACTGCATCCGGAACAAACCCACAATGCGTTTCATAATCCCTCTTAATGCGACTACTTTCAGAATGGGAAACAACTGTTACAATTCCGCCCTGTCTCTTAAACTCCTGTACCAATTCAGGAAACCCTTCATAAAAGTCTGGAATTTTCGATTCCGTGTATTTTTTCCAAACTTTTTGTTGGTGCTCTTGTTCTTCTGGCGTGAAACCAATAATATCTTTACACAAACTCAAAAAACCAGGATGAAAACAATTTGAAACAAACTCTTCTAATGATAATGGCTTTTCATCAGGCCTTAAATCTTTTAAAGCTTCTACAAATGATGGATAATGTATGTCCGGTGTACTTTTTACTGCTGTATCGTCATGATCTAGTATTAAACATTTATACTTCAAATTCATTTTCTTCCTCCATTACAATCCTACCTACTTAGATTCCTTTCACTATTATCTCATGTTTGCTTCATACCATCCACATTCTCTCCAAATACCTTTTAAGAAAAAACATGGATAAAGTAATAAATATAAATTAGGAAGCCACCAAGAAATATCGAAATCTAAACGAATTGTCCAAAATGTTAGAGCTTGTAATCCTGAACAAAAAGTTAAAATTAATGATAAGAACGCAAAATGGCTCCAAGTATGCTTTTGTTTAGCATACAAATACAAACTTAAAAATCCCGTCAATGAGATGAATAAATCCAATGGTAGAAAAGACCAGTTCCATGCTACTAAAATAGGATTTTGATAATCTTTAAACAAATATTCTTGTGGAATCATATGAAAAATTGTTATGAACCAATATATAATAAATCCAATATCAGTAATAAGGAAAAAATATTTTAAACGATTCAATGTATACATTCCTCCACTACTTCTTTTTTCTTCTCTTCATGCGCCGTACTACTAAAATTTAAGCTCACGACTCCAATTAAAATAAAAAGCATCGCTAGTATCTTAATCACATTGATACTTTCTCCAAAATAAAAGAAACCAATGATTGTAATCGTTACAATTCCCATACCTGACCAAACCGCATATGCAACGGATACCTCCAGTCCCTTTAATGCAAATGACAGAAATGAAAAGCTTACTACATAAAATACAAAAATAAGAATACTTGGGACAAGTTTCGTTAATCCATCAGATAGTTTCATCGCAGTTGTACCCGCTACTTCAAATAAAATTGCTAAGCATAAATAAATCCACTGCATTATTTTCCCACCTTCTATTTTGAATTAGAAATTCCGTACAGCAACATGTCCATAATAGATTCAAGCATACTCCCCAATGTATAATTACTCTTTTCAATAAACATAGGATCATATATGCGATTCAGTGCTCCTAAATATAATTCAATAAAAAACGGAATCTGAATCTGTCTAATACTCCCTTCTCTCATTCCCTCTTCTATTAACCGAATTACAGTAGACCAGCCTTCACGTAAAAACTGATCTAATTTCAGCCATTGATTATAATGATATTTTTTTAGTTCTACTAATAAACGTGCATCCATGAATTTAAATTGTTGTGGAATACAAATTAAGATGCGTCTTATTTTTTCAACTGTTTGTAACGTTTCATCATCAGCGATATCTTTTTCCTTTTCTTGAATACTTTCTATTACATTACGAATAACTTCATCTACGATTTCATCCTTTGAAGAGAAGTGCTCATAGATTGTCCTCTTACTTACAGCTAATTGTTTTGCTAAGTCACTAATTGTAAATGTAAACCCCTTCGTTTGAATTTGATAAATTGTTTCTGTTATGATTCTTTGTTTCATAATTTGCCTCCAAACCATTGGTACTCATCTGTTTTTTTTAGTACCAATATCATCTTACAATATTTAATAACTGTAAACAACTATCATTTCACATGCTCTTCTCTATCTAATGAATTTAAACGCTCAGAGCATATGCCCTGAGCGTTTTTAACTTTTATATAAAAATTATTCTATATAGCTTACCACTCTCTATCCCGATTGATTTCCATCTTTTCCTGAAATGCTTTCCCTAAATCAATTTCTAATTTATTTGCTAAGTCACATACATTCCAAATTACATCGAACATTTCTAAGCCTATTTCTTTTTTTGCATTCTTATCATCATTACGCTTTACGATTGCTTCTGTTAATTCCCCTAATTCAGCCATTAAATACATTGTACGCTTCTCAATCGTAGTATCAGCAAATCCTTTTTCTTTACTAAAATTTGATACATATTGCTGAAATTCGGAAAGATTCAATTTATATTCCCTCTTTTCTTTTTATAAAATTCCTCTATCAATCTTCTATCTTCTTTATATTTGCAACGATTCGGCTGCCCTTCTGCACGATGGATTCTTAAGCTATTTAACTCGTATACAACTGAATATAATGTCCCAAAATTATATTTTTTCATATTTAAACAGACATGCTCTTTACCATTCGATAAGATATCCTGTGCACTTTCACGATTTAACTGTGAATTTTTTCTTAACTGTTCTTCTATATAGGTATATCTATTTTGAGATTTACTCCAATCATTATCAACATTTTGTTGTAAGGCAATCATGTCTTTACTTACAAAATGATTTGTACAAATAATAAAATCTTCATTCTCTCTCGGTCTCCGTACAAACATATTATGTGGTGCCTTTTCTACTACTGCCATATTCCCTGACCGGTCTGCTAATAAGTAGTTATTACAGATTGAAGACGGAAATCCCCTTAAAATATGTATCGCCTCTTCTACCGTACTTGCATTTTCTAATATTTTACGAACTGCCACATAAAAATTTAATCCCACTTCTTTATATGCACTTTGTACAAGCGTAATTGCCACTGCCAATCCTTTTTCATTCATCCCATCTACTTTTCCTAAAAACACATCAGAATGTCCAACATACCGATGTTTATCTTCTGGACAAACGAGGGAACTCTCGGTATATTTTTTTAGGTCTAAAATCAGATCATAGTTTCTTCCCATAATCACTTCTGAACCATTAAAAAACGCAAATATACTACATTGTGCTTGCGGCTCAAATACACCTATACTCAATATAAATGAACTTACCTCTTCATACGTTACATGACAACCTTCAGCAAATCCTTTCATTTCTTCTATTAATTCTGGATAGAAATCATTTAATAGTACATGACTTTGTTTCCCAAAAGCTAATTTTTCTTCTGAAACCTTTGGAAACCGAAATCCATTTTTATATAAAATGCTTGCATAATGTTTTCCCATCTCATAATGTGTTCCGCGTAGCCTTGGATGATACATATAATCCTCTCCTTTTCTCTTACTAAGGTTAGGATATATCCTCCTGTAACAGGAGGGTCAATTACGAAGAAACCGGGATACACACTTTCGTTATAAATTGTAACGGATTATGTTTGGACGCCGGCCGAATGTTTCTATAATCGATTTGTTCAGTAAACACTCCCTGTTCATACACTTCAAAAGGTGAATTCCTTACTACATACCCCTTTTCCACAATGAGATTCATTATTTTTTCATATGCAGTTCCTAATTCTGAATAGGGTCCTTTTACAATCACGCAAATATGTTTTCCCCCTTCTAAACATCGAACATTGGAAAGTCCACTACCGTATTCTTTTATAGGTACACAAACCTCTAAATCTACTGGTGCACCTCCACTATAAAACTGATGAAAAATCGTCATTAGTTTCCCATCTACTTCTAGCCCATATGCATATAACCTTTCAAACAATTTTTTTACAACAAAATCGATTTCTCGTGTACATATTTTTTCACGAACACCGTAAATCCATTGTCTCTCTCGTATTTCTTCGAAGCATTCTGTTATATTTGAAACAGTTAAAAACGGCTCATTTCTGTTCAGATCATCAATAGATTGATTGATTTCCCCTAAAGTTTGCTGCATTATTATCATTTTCTTCTCTAATTGTAGAGCCTTTTCTTGCAAATGATTCACTAATTCGGCATCATCATGGCCTTCTATAACTTCCTTTATTTCTTGTAATGAAAAACCGAAACTCTTTAATTTTTTTACATATTGTAAAGTTTTTATTTGCTCATAATCATAATATCGATACCCTGTTACAGAATCAGTTTGCAAAGGTTTTACAAGGTGAATTTCATCATAATGATGTAGCGTTTTAATTGATACACCACATATTGTTGAAAACTGTCCAACTGTATACATACATTACCCCAGCCTTTTTTCAAATTTCTCCACTCGATTATATTTTACTATAAAAATCATTCATTTTAGGCAAATGAAAAAACGAGTTTGCATACAACTCGTTTTTTATACACCTTACGTTATTCATTTAAATATTAGCACGAGGTTCCTCTAATCTCTCCTTACTCCTCCAGTTAAACAAACTTTCAGGCCTAGTTTGCTGCCCTGGTTTCACAAACAACATTGCTCCCATTGCTATAGCGGCTAAAATGGCAGCTACGATAAACATCGAAGGATATCCGTAACTTACAACTAAGTATCCTGTTAAGGTAGGAGCTAAGATTGTAGCGATATTCGCGATAAAATGCATAATCCCACTATAGGTCCCTGATTGAGCAGGTGCCGTATCAACAATAATTGCCCAAAATAATGAACTTGGTAAGAAAGCAAATGCATTCCCAAGTGACATGAGTGCTAGTACAGTCACATAATTATCCATCGCTGGAATTAAACTAAAACAAATCGTTGTAAGTAATAAGGCAACAATCGGCAATCCTGTTCGAGCTAAACGAAGGTTTCCTGTTTTATGTAAAATACGATCGGATAGCTTTGCTCCTAGAGGCAATGTAATACAAGCTCCAAGCCAAGGAATCATACCAAGATACCAAAGAGAAGATAATTCAAAATGAAATACATCTTGTAAATATTTTGGCGTCCAAGTTAATATTAAGAAATTTATATACTGGAAACAAAAATATGCTAATGTAACCAAAACGAACGTTGGCACTTTAAAAAATGAATACCATGGCTCTTTTTTTATTCCTTTCTCTACTTTTACTGATTGAAGCACACCTTCAGAACTTCGTATTTCAGCTAGTTCTTCTTTCGTCACTCGCGGGTGATCTTCAGGCATACTGGTAAAAGTAAAATACCATATAACCGCCCATATAACACCAATTGCACCAAGGATAAAAAACATCATTTTCCAGCTTGTAAAGGATAATAACATAACTGCTACAGGTGCAGTTAATACTGCGCCTAACGGAACACCAACAAAACCAAGGGATGTTAGAAAAGCTCTTTCCTTTGGCGCTGCCCAGTTTGCTGCTGTCTTATTCGAAACCGCGAAAGATGGCCCTTCTGTTAATCCGAACAAAACGCGGAAAAGAGCAAATCCTGCTAAAGCAGAGCCACCAAAAACAGCCATCCCTATTTCTCCAGCAAAAGCGGTCGCAATTTCAAAAATTGACCAAGTAGTTGCTGCTACGATCCATACAAATTTCGGTCCTTTTTTATCTGATAAAATGCCTCCAAGCAAAGAACCAATCATGTAACCGTAACCAAAATACCCTAAAATCGCTCCCCATTCCTTCGGATCAAACCCATATTCTTTTATAATAAAAGACTGTGCATACGCGATGGCCCCTCGATCAATATAATTGACCATCGTAATCAATGTGAGCATTGCAAAAATATAATAGCGAAATTTGTTCCTCATCAAAATCCACTCCCCCCTCGTATACTATTGTTTTTCTCTCTAATCTTTTAATAGAATGACATGAACCTTTCCAGGACCATGAACTCCAAAAGCTAACTCCATTTCAATATCACCTGTACGGCTTGGACCAGTAATAAAATTAATACAGGCAGGTAGTCCATTTGAAACCTGTTCGTGAACTGCGGCTACCCCTTCTGTTAAACGTCTATAAATTGTATTTTCTGAGAGGATTGCTACATAAACAGGTGGCAACACACTAACTAAACGTCCACGTCCGCCACCATTCCATAAAACAACAGTTCCGGTTTCTGCTAGTCCCATTTCGGCATATGTAATTCCCATATCCACTTTTGCGGTGTAATCCCGCAGGTCTCTTTCATCTTCTTTACTCTGCCAAATTCGATGAGAAACTAGATTTCCTGTTAAATATTTTCCTATTTGAAGCTGATGTAATCTCTCATCATCCCAATACACCGCCGATTGAATATCAAATTTTTGCACAACGTACTGAAGTACATTCTCTATTTCTGAGCGGTATATATGACTTACTTGTGTATTTAATGCATTCAAATTAGAAATAAACTGCTCTACTAAATATTCGTGATCTATCTCTTTAGGAAAGTGTCTTAATGGATCGTTATTCCACTTGGGAGGAGTTACCCCGGAGCGACGGTTTCGGCCTAGTTTACGCGCAATATTGTTAAGAAAAGATTCTTGTACATTCGTTTTCATTTTACGAATCCCTCCTTTCTTTTTTCCACCAATCACGGAATGATTGCTTCGCAGGTTTTGGAAAGTCTCTGCTTTCTGTCCAACCTTTTAATGGACCAGGACCATTCGCAATATAACCATCTTTTGCAAATATCGATAAACCTGTATGTGCCATTTTAATAGCTTTATCATAAACGAACGGATGGCTCGCCATAAACGCAAAACCTTTAAAGGCTATTTGCTCGGCCTTCGTTATAAATCCTTGTTCCACCTCATCTTTACGATGCTCAATGAGAAGATCATGTAATGGTATTTTTACCGGGCAAACATCTGTACATGCTCCGCACAGACTTGATGCAAAAGGCAATTCTTTTAATTCCTCATAACCCTCTAATAAAGGAGCTAGTACCGCACCGATTGGCCCACTATAAACACTTCCATACGCATGTCCTCCAATATTGCGATATACAGGGCAAACATTTACACATGCTCCGCACCTTATACACTTCAACACTTCTTGGTAAGCGGTTCCTAAAATATCAGATCGCCCGTTGTCTAGAATGATTAAATGAAATTCTTCTGGTCCATCGATGTCTTCTGATAAACGTGGTCCATTAATTCCAGTTACATAAGATGTAATCTTTTGGCCTGTAGCACTTCTAGTTAACATCGAAACGACAACATCAAGATCTTTCCATGTCGGAACAAGACGCTCCATTCCCATAATAGCGATATGAACTTTTGGCAATGTAGTGGTAAGACGCGCATTTCCTTCATTACTTATTAGAACGACAGATCCAGATTCTGCCACAGCAAAGTTGCAACCTGAAATCCCAATATCAGCTTCTAAAAATTCTTTACGCAATTGCTCCCTAGCAAATTGTAGTAATTGATTTGTATCAACCGGTATCTTCCGTCCAGCCTCCTTAGAAAACAGCTCTGCTACTTGTTTCTTCGTCTTATGGATGGCTGGAGCAATTAAATGTGATGGAGCTTCTCCAGCTAATTGAATGATATATTCTCCAAGATCGGACTCTACCACTTTTAACCCCATCTCTTCTAAGTTTTTATTGAGATGTATTTCTTCTGAAACCATAGATTTTGATTTAATTACTGATTTTGCCCCTTTTTTTCTTGCGATTTCAGAAACATACGATACGGCATCTTCTGCTTTGAAAGCAAAATGGACATGCCCCCCATTTTTCCGAACATTTGTAGCTAATTGTTCCAAATAGCTATCTAAATTTTCAATTGTATGCATCCGAATTTCAGATGCTGCCTCACGCCATTCCTCAATATTTCCTAATTCATATGTCGCTTGTTCTCGTCCCACCCGAAGCCTATCTTGTGTAAATGGAACCGCGCTTCTCATCTGCGGATCGTGCAACGCTTTATCTACTCTTCCCAAAAATTCTAGTTCTTGCACTACGCTCATTTGTTCAGCCCCTTCGCCAGTACTTCTGCTACATGCAAAACTTGAATATCTTTGTTTTTTCTGCGCAGCCGCCCGCCAATATTCATGAGACATCCCATGTCCGCACCAATTAGGAGATTGGCTTCTGCCGCCTCAATATGTTTTATTTTTTCATCAACCATCGTTTCAGAAATCGGGCTCATCTTTACTGCAAAAGTACCACCAAACCCACAGCAATCTTGGCAATATGGTAATTCCTTCACATCTAGGCCTTCTACTTGTGATAGTAACTTAAGTGGTTCATCTTTTATACCAAGTCCACGACTCATATGACAAGATTGATGAAAAACAGCTGTTTCAAATAACTTAGATTCTAAATCAAATTTTCCCAGTACATTCATTAAAAAATCCGTTAACTCATACGTTCTATTAGCTAAATGAATTGCTTTTTCATGCCATTCACTATCATCCTTAAACATCTCTTTATAATAATGATGAATCATGCTAGCACAAGACCCTGAAGGAGTCACAATATATTCGCTATGTTCAAATGCTTTTATCATTTGCTTTGCAGCTGCTTTTGCTTCTTTTTGATATCCACTATTGTAAGCTGGTTGCCCGCAACAAGTCTGTCCTTCAGGAAAATCTAGTTCCACTCCACATTGTTCCATAATTTCCGCAACACTCTTACCTACTTGAGGAAAAAACACATCTGATAAACAAGTAATAAATAATGAAACTTTCATAAAAGATTTCCTCCTCGGAACGATACTATGTACTTTCAAGTTATTACTCTATTGAAAGCAGTCTTTCATATTTTAAATTTTTAGAATTTTCTATATTTAAAATCTTTTATTTATGATATCATGTGAAATATTATATAAAAACTATTTATAAGGTTGTTTTTGTATACAAAAAAGGTATAGAAAGAGGATTGGAAATGGATATAAGACAACTTCGTTACTTTATTGTCATCGCTGAAGAAAGGCAGCTTACCCGTGCTGCTCACCGACTTCATATGGCGCAGCCTCCCTTAAGTAGACAACTGGCATTATTAGAGCAAGAATTATCGGTAAGCTTATTTGAACGAAACGGTCGAAATATGCATTTGACTGAAGAAGGTAAAATGTTATATACGAAAGCAAAAAATATTATTCATCAATTAGAAGAAACAATTACGGAAATTAAAGATACTGGTGAAGGATTGAGGGGGAACCTATCTATTGGAACATTCCACTCTTGCATTCCTTTTCTCTCTGAAAAAATCCGCTATTTTCAAGAAAACTACCCTAATGTTCACTTAAAAATATGGGAAGGAGGTCCTTCATACTTAACAGAGCAGTTAGAGAATCGGAATATTGAACTCGCTGTCTTGCGTACACCATTTAATAAAGATGTTTTTTCAAGTATTTGTTTATCAAAGGAGCCATTCGTATTAGTCATGCCTGCTAAATGGGAACTACATCATTCACAACTTCCAATCTCCATAACCGAACTAAATCATATCCCTCTCCTACTTTTACATAAAGACAAAGCAGACAGCTATCATCAACTTGTCATTGATGAATGTCAGCGCCTTGGTATAAAATTAAATATAGCATGTGAATGTCCTGACTCAGCATTTATTCTTATGCTTATCATGGCTGGCATCGGGGCTTCTATTCTACCTAAAAGTGCTGTATCTTATATCCCGCAAGAATTTATAAAAATAGTAGATTTAATTGATTTCCCTTTCCAATCCGAATCATCAATTATATGGTTGAAAGATCGTCAACTCTCTAAAAGTGCTAGGCGATTTATAGAATACACGTAAAATGAAACTTTAATCAGTAGGGGTTTTCTTTATCCCTCACTATTATCAGCCCTAACCAATCGGGCTTTTACGCGCAGTTTACTTCCCATCTAACTTCTTTGCCTCCACTGAATTTTGAGGTGGGAGTATTACTGCCCGCAAATAGCGGGATGAAATTATTTCGGAGGTGTGGTTATGGCTCTCTTCGCTTCTCCATCACTATGTATAATCGCTATTATCTCTTTCACATTATCTTACTTTATAGGCGTAAAGCAATATACTTGGCTCTTATCTGGATTTAATGAACGACGTGTGAGAGATAAACAAAAATTAGCAAAAATAGTTGGTCTTTATAACTTAGCAGCTGGTGTCGTTGCAACGATTGGTAGCGTCTTCACTACACCGAATACACAAATTATTGTTCCTATGATTATCATTGGACATGTTATATTAGCTGCTTACGTGAATACGAGAATGGTTCACTAATACTTCTAAAAAGAAAAAAGATAAGCAAATTTTTATAAGCTTATCTTTTTTCTTTTTCCCATTCACTTAAGTATGATGCATATTCAAGCTCATCAGACTCATCTTGTAGCATCGATATAAACTCCAATTCATTCCCATCACAATCAAGAAAATATACACTAGCAGCAGGCATCCAGCGCTGAACAATCGGCTCTTGATTTCCTTTCCCTTGACTTCCAACTACTTCAATTCCACGTTCTTCTAACCAGTGCTTAGACTGTTTTAAAAAATCCAATTCTATATTCAGATCATACAATTAACAACTTAATTTTAAGAATAATTGAATTAATACGAAATTTTATTTATAATTAGAACCAGGTATTATAACTTAGTTGTAAATAGGAGGTATTTGTATGAATTCAAGAGCGCGAATTACAGCTGTCGGGACTTATGTACCTGAAAAAGTACTATCAAATGAAGATTTATCGAACCTTGTGGAAACAACAGATGAATGGATTGTGCAACGCACCGGTATGCATGAACGAAGAATTACTTCCCCTGATGAATTCTCTACAACATTATGTATCCGAGCTGTTCAAAATTTAATTGATCGATTCCACGTTACCGTTGATGACGTTGATTTAATTATTGTCGCAACTGCTACACCTGATTACATGTTTCCAAATACCGCAAGTCAAGTTCAGGCTCATTTTGAGATACCTCATACGGGAGCAATCGATCTTAGTGCAGCTTGCGCTGGATTTGTGTATGGGCTAATTGTTGCCAACGGCCTCATTACTTCCGGGACAAACAAAAAGATCCTCGTTATTGGTGCTGAAACTCTTTCAAAAATTACAGATTATAGCGACCGTACTACTTGCATACTTTTCGGAGATGGTGCTGGTGCAGCCCTTGTAGAATATGATGAAAACAACCCTAGTTTTTTAGGAACTCATATGGGGTCTAAAGGTTCTGGAGGAATCAACTTATACCAAACTGCCTTATCAAAAACAATGAATGGAGAGGCGTTACAAGATACACCCTACCTCATTCAAAATGGAAGAGCCGTTTACAAATGGGCTGTAAATACAGTTCCACAAGGCGTACAAGAATTACTTCAAAAAAATCATTTAGATACATCAGATGTTGATTGGTTCATTCCACATAGCGTGAATTTAAGAATGATTGAATCTATTTGTGAACGAACTGGTATTTCTCTTGATCGCACACTCATGAGTCTACAATATTGTGGAAACACTTCTGCTGCTTCTATTCCGTTGGCGCTCGATATTGGATTAAAAGATGGAAAAATCAATAGTGGAGATACTTTACTTATGTACGGATTCGGTGGAGGTCTTGTTCATGCGGGAATAATTTTAAAATGGAGCCTGTAAAGTATTTCAAGTAAAAGGAACTGATGATTACGGTCATCAGCCTTTTTTATTCGAGGAATTATCAATTTTCCCCATCCCCTCCCACTAAAATCTTTGCTACAACCACTAGACCAATGAATCGTTTGAGCAAGTTTCTTTTGCATACGTAGTCGATAACAAACTTCCTCGGCATGTTCTAACAAAATAAGCAGAATTTCCTCTATCGTATAAGCACGTAAAAGTTCATCATCGATTTATTGTAAATATATGACCATTTAAATAAATAATATAGCCAACTATTATACAAGCCTAGAGCATTGATAAAAAATATACATAAGGTATAGCATATGAGTTTTTAAAACTCTAAAATTTTTATACAGAGGAGAATGTAAAATATGAGTGAAAAATGTCCAATTAACGTACCATGTCAAGTTCCAGGCCAAACTCAAATTCCA